>RFJN01000022.1 GCA_003694875.1 Planctomycetota bacterium
CGGCGTAGCTCGTGCCCCACACCCCCCAGACGACGAGCAGCACGAGCGCGAGCCGCCACCGCCGCTGCGTCACCGCCCGCCCCCGAGCGGCGGACGCAGGTAGAGCGGCAGCAGGGCGGCCGGCGGCGTGCGCTCGCCCGCGAGTGCGCGCGCAAGCCCGATCCGCACGAGGGCGTCCGCTGGCGCGTCGGTGTGCTCCGGCTGCCGTTCGAAGCCCTCGAGCGCCGGCGGCTCGAGCAGCGCGAGCCCGTCGCCCACGAGCAGCGCCGGCGGCTCGATGCCCTCGAGCGCCCGCTCGCGGCGCAGCAGCTCGATCGCGCCGCGGCGTCTCGCGCCACCGGCGGCGCTGCGTTCGGCCGCGTAACGACCGCGGTAGATCGCCCCCTGGTAGGCGTTGCGCAGCACCACGATCTCGCCGCCGCCCGCCGGCGGCGCGCAGACCGCCGCGATCGCGTCGAACGACGGTACCGCGAGCACCTCGAGGCCGTGCGCAAACGCGAGTGCACGCGCGGTGGCGAGCCCCACCCGCACGCCCGTGTAGCTGCCGGGTCCCGTGCCGGCCACCACGAGGTCGAGCGCCCCGTAGCCCAGCCCTGCCTGCTCGAGGCAGCGTTCGATCGCGGGCATGAGCGCCTCGCCGTGGCGCATGCCCTCCTCGATCGTCTCGCAGGCAAGCAGTTCCACGCCGCCACAGGCGTCGGCGGCGCGCGCGAGCGCCACACCACCCCGGCGGCTCGAGGTCTCGATGGCGAGGGCGATCACGTGGGGCGGCTCCCGGCGCTGCGTTGCGTGCGCGCCATGGTACACCGCAGCACCCCACCGCCAAGGGGCGGGGACTGCCGGTGCGGAGGGCGGGGGCGCCGAAGGCGATCGTGCCCGCTTGACCGGAGTCTCGATCGGCCTTAGGATTGCGCGTCCTTCCCGCAGCGCTCGCGTACCCGCCTGCCCGTGCTCGTGCAGCAGGCGCGCCGCGGTGGCGGCGGGGCTTCGCAGGAGGCGCGCGCCCGGATGCAACCGCTGCTCGTGTGCGGCAACTGGAAGATGCACACCGATCGCGACGGCGCACGCGCCCTCGCCGACGGGGTGCTCGCGCAGCTCGAGGGCAGTGCGCTCGGCGCGCGCTTCGAGGTCGTGCTCTTTCCGCCCTTCCCCTTCGTCGCGGATGTGGCCGAGCGGCTCGGCGATCGCGCCGCGCTCGCCTGCGGCGGACAGAACTGCCACTGGGAGCAGGAGGGAGCGTTCACCGGGGAGGTGAGCGCGCGCATGCTCGCCTCGTGCGGTGCACGCTGGGTGCTCGTGGGGCACTCCGAACGCCGGCGTGTGTTCGGCGAGAGCGACGAGGAGGTGGGGCGCCGGTTGCGGGGAGCGCTTGCGGCGGGGCTGCGCCCGATCCTGTGTGTGGGCGAGACGCTTTCGGAGCGCGAGGCGGGCCGCACGACCGAGGTGGTGGCGCACCAGCTTCGCTACGGGCTCGAGGGCACGAGTGCGGAGCAGACCGCACGGATCACGATCGCGTACGAGCCGGTCTGGGCGATCGGTACCGGACGCACCGCGAGCGTCACGCAGGCGGTCGAGGTCCACCGCGCGATCCGCGGGCTGCTGCCGGGGCCGGTGGCGCAGCAGGTGCGCATCCTGTACGGCGGCAGCGTGAAGCCGGGCAACGCGCTCGAGCTGCTGTCCGCACCCGGAATCGATGGGGTGCTCGTCGGAGGGGCGAGCCTCGACGCGCACAGCTTCGGCGCGATCTGCCGCGCCGCCGAGCAGGCAAGCGAGAACCAGACGCCGGTCGCGGGCGAGACCGACGCGCCGGCGCAGCAGGACGCCGGGGCGTCCGGAGGAATGGCATGATTGCGTTGATGTGGACGGTGTTCGTCTTCGTGAGCCTGTTGCTGATCGTCGTGGTGCTGCTGCAGAAGGGGGATGTCGGCGGAATCGGCGGCGCCTTCGGCGGTGGTGGCGGCGAGACCGCCTTCGGCGTGCAGGCCGACACGACGTGGAAGCGCACCACCGCGGTGCTCGCCGCGATCTTCATGCTGCTCGCCATGGCGATCGGCGCCATGACCGGCCACCGCGGCGGGCGGCTGATCAAGCCCGGCTCGCAGCCCGCCCCCGTCGCCCCCGCGCCCGCGGCACCCGCCTCGAACGGCGCGCCGACGGGTGGCGCGGCCGGCTGAACGGGCCTCTGTCCGTGACCCCGCACGCGCAAGATCCGCAGCCGCTGCGCAGCATGACCGGCTTCGGGCGCGGGCGGCACGTTGCGGGCCCGGTACGCTGCGTCGTCACCGTGCGCAGCGTCAACCATCAGCGTGGCTGCAAGCTGCAGCTCCGACTGCCCGATCCGCTGCTCGCGCTCGGGCCGCGGATCGAGCAGCGGGTGCGCGAGTACGTCGAGCGCGGCGCGGTCGTGCTCGAGGTGCGGCTGCAGGCGCCCGAGACGTCGAACGCGTATCTGCTCGACCGCGCGTGCCTGCGGCGCTACGTCGACGAGATCGCGGCGCTGCAGGCCGATCTCGGCCGCGAGGCGCAGCCGGTGCGCCTCGAGCTGCTCGCCGCGCTGCCGGGCGTGGTGCGTGAGATCGAGCCCGAGCCGGAGGACGAGGCGCAGCTCGCACCCCATGTGCTGCCCGCTCTCGAACAGGCGCTCTCGGCCCTCGTCGCCTCGCGCGAGCAGGAGGGGGCGCGGCTGCGCACCGAGCTGCTCGGCATGCTCGAGCGCATCGAGGCCGGCACGGCCGTGATCGAGAGCGAGTTGCCGGCCGCGCTCGCGGCCTACCGCGAACGGCTGCGCAGCCGCGTGCAGGCGGTGCTCACCGAGAGCGGGTTCTCGATCGAGCGCGAGGCGCTCGCGCGCGAGCTCGCGATCTTCGCCGACAAGGCCGATGTGGCCGAGGAGCTCGCCCGGATCAAGGCGCACATCGCCGCCGCGCGCGCCGCGCTCGAGCGGGGAGGCGCGTGCGGCCGGCGGCTCGAGTTCATCGTGCAGGAGCTGCAGCGCGAGAGCTCGACGCTCGGGGCGAAGCTGCACGATCCTGCGCTCGTGCAGCGCGCGCTCGAGATCAAGCTCGAGGTGGGGCGCATGCGGGAGCAGGTCGCCAATGTCGAGTGAGGCGGCGGGAGAGCCGGCGGCGCGCGGGCGGATCGTGGTCATCTCGGGACCGTCCGGCGCCGGCAAGTCGAGCGTGATCCGGCGGCTGCTCGAGCGCGATCCGCGCTACTGGCTGAGCGTGTCGCTGACCACCCGGGCGCGGCGCCCGGGCGAGCTCGACGGTCGCGACTACCACTTCGTCGACCGGGCCACGTTCGAGCGTCTGCGCGAGCAGGGCAAGCTGCTCGAGTGGGCCGAGGTCCACGGCGAGCTGTACGGGACGCCGCGCGAGCCGCTCGAGCGCGCGGTTGCCGAGGGGCGGATCGCGCTGCTCGATATCGACGTGCAGGGCGCGGAGCAGATCCGGCACAGCGGGATCGAGGCCGATTACGTCTTCATCGCGCCCCCGAGCCTCGAGGAACTCGAGCGGCGGCTGCGCGCGCGCGGCACCGAGAACGCCGCGTCGCTCGCGCGCCGGCTCGCGCACGCGCGCGAGGAGATGGCGGCGCAGGATCGCTACGATGTCGTGATCATCAACGACGATCTCGATCGCGCCGCCGAGCGGCTCGACCGCTGGCTGCGCACGGAGGAGAGCGCATGAGCGGGACCGGGAGCGAGGCGGCGGTTCGCCCGCTGCGGATCGTGCTCGGCGTCACCGGCTCGATCGCTGCCTACAAGGCGGCCGATCTCACGAGTCGGCTTGCTGCGCGCGGACACGAGGTGCACGTGGTGCTTACCCGCGCGGCCGCGCAGCTCGTCGGTCCGGCCACCTTCCACCCCCTGTCGGGCAACCCCGTGCGCGGCGAGCTGTTCGAGGCCGAGGGCAGCGGCGCGCTCGGCGCACGCGTCGAGCACGTGGGGCTCGCCGACCGCGCCGACCTCGTGTGCATAGCGCCCGCCACCGCGCACACGATCGCGCGGCTCGCGCTCGGTGTGGCGGACGACTTCCTCTCCACGCTCGTGCTCGCGTTCGCGGGGCCGGTGCTCGTGGCACCCGCCATGAACGACAACATGTGGGCGCACCCCGCGGTGGTGCGCAACGTGGAGACGCTGCGCGGCTTCGGCTACCACATCATCGAGCCCGACAGCGGAGCGCTCGCCTGCGGGCGTACCGGTACGGGGCGGCTCGCCGATCCGGCGCGCATCGTCGAGCGCATCGAGCGGCTCGGCGAGCGGGCGGGCTGAGCGGGAGGCGCGGTGGCGGTGCGGATCCTCGTCACGGCGGGCCCGACGCGCGAGGCGATCGACGCGGTGCGCTTTCTCACGAATCGCTCCACCGGTCGCATGGGCGACGCGGTGGCGTCGGTGGCGTACGCCCGCGGCCATGAGGTCGTGCTCGTGCGTGGCCCGTGCGCCGCGCCCCCGCCCACCGGACCGCGCCACGTGCCGGTCACCTCCACCGCCGACATGCTCGCGGCCTGCCGCGAGCACTGGCCGCGTTGCGACGCGGTGGTCATGGCGGCGGCCCCGGCCGACTTCACCCCGGCGCGTGTGCACGCGGGCAAGATCAAGAAAGGATCGCGCACCGGCGGCTGGTCGCTCGAACTCGTGCCGACCCCCGACATCCTCGCCGAACTCGCCGCCGCGCGCCGGCCCGGGCAGCGGATGCTCGGCTTCGCGCTCGAGCCCGCGCCCGATCTCGACGAGGCGCGGCGCAAGCTCGAGCGCAAGGGGCTCGACTGGATCGCGCTCAACACGCCGGGCAACTTCGGCGATCCCGCCGAGGCCGAGCTGCGGCTGCTCGCGGCCGACGGCGTCGTCGAGCGGCTGCGCGGCACCAAGACCGAACTCGCCCGCGCGCTGCTGCAGCGGCTCGAGCGGGCGCTCGGCGCGGCCGAGCTCACCGTCCGGGTCCGGCGGCTGCCCGGCTGCGAGGACCTGCCGCTGCCGCGGTACGCGAGTGCCGGTGCGAGCGGGCTCGATCTGTGCGCCGCGGTCGAGGCGCCGCTCGAACTCGCGCCGGGGGCGATCGCGCTCGTACCCACGGGGTTGCAGATCGAGATCCCGCCGGGCTACGAGGCGCAGGTGCGTGCGCGCTCGGGTCTTGCGCTGCGGCACGGACTCACCCTCGTCAACGGCGTGGGCACGATCGACAGCGACTACCGGGGACCGCTCGGGGTGATCCTCGGCAACCTCGGTTCGCAGCCGTTCCGCATCGAGCGCGGCATGCGCATCGCCCAACTCGTGGTGAGTCGGGTCGAGCGCTGCCGGATCGAGCTCGTGTCGCAGCTCGGTGCGACCGAACGCGCCGAGGGCGGCTTCGGCTCGACCGGGCTCGCGCCGTGAGCGCGTCGCTGCACCACAGCCTGCGCGTGGCGGACCTGCACACCCACCCCATGCTGGGGGTGGGCTACCTCGGGCTCGGGCTGCGCGGCGGCTGGCCGCGCTGGGCGCTGCGCGGGCCGCTGCGCAACCTGCTCGGACTCGTGACGCCCGAGCAGGCGCGCCGGGGCGGGGTCGATCTGCTCGTGTTCGTGATCTATCAGCTTCCGAATCCGCGCCGCAGCTACCGGGCGGGGCTGCGGCGGCAGCTGCGCCGCTTCGAGGCGCTGTGCGCGCGGTACGCCGGGACGCTGCAGCACGTGCGCTCGAGCGAGGAGATCGAGCGGGCCTGGGCGGGCGGCAAGGTCGCGGTCCTGCTCGCGCTCGAGGGGGGGCACTCGATCGAGCGGCACCCCGAGGATCTCGTCTGGCTGCGCGACAAGGGACTCGTCTACCTGACGATCTCGCACTTCATCGACAATCGGCTGTGCGGCACCGCCACCCACCCGCTGCGCCGCCGCTGGGGGTTGAGCCGGCGCGGGCGCGAGGTGGTGCGGCTGTGCGACGAGCTCGGGATCGTGCTCGACGTCACGCACTCGAGCGACCGGGCGCGCCGCGAGATCGCGCGTCTGTCGCGCCTGCCCGTGATCTACTCGCACACCGGGCTGCGCCGCTTCGTTCCCCTCGAGCGCATGCAGACGGAAGCCGACATGCGCGCGGTGGCGCGCGACGGCGGGCTGGTCGGCCAGCTGCTCTCGCCCTACTTCGTGAGCGGTCGGCTGCACGGCGACGTCGACGAGGTGGCGCGCAATCTCGAGTACATGTGCGAGGTGATGGGCCCCGAGCACGTGGCGATCGGCTCCGACTTCGACTCGGGGCTCAACCCGCCCGCCCCGCTGCGCTCGATCGCGGACTACCCGCTGCTCACCGCCGCCATGCAGCGGCGCGGGCTCGGGCGCGCGGCGATCGAGCAGATCTGGAGCGGCAGCTTTCTGCGGCTGCTGCGCGCGATCGGCCGCTGAGCGGCTCGCGCGGCCGCGTTGCGCTGTGCGACGGGCGCGCTACGATCGATCCGTTCGCCACCGAGGGGAGAGCAGCCCATGGGGACGAGGCAGCAGGCATCGCGCACCGAGATCCCGGCCCCGCGGTTCGAGCCGGGGGCGCAGGAGGCGGGCTGGCGGATCGAGCGGGTGCTCGCGCTCGAGGAGATCTGCGCGCGGCTGTACCTCGCGCGCCACGAGGCGAGCGGCGCACGCCTCGCGCACGTGCACTGCCACGATCCGGAAAACCTCTTCTCGGTGGGCTTCCTCACCCCGCCGGACGACTCGCGCGGCACCCCGCACGTGCTCGAGCACTGCGTGCTCGCGGGCTCGGAGCGTTACCCGGTCAAGGACGCGTTCGCCGAGCTCGATCGCCGCTCGCTCGCCACCTTCCTCAACGCCTTCACCTGGCCCGACCGCACGATCTACCCCGTCTCGAGTGCGGTGCAGCCGGACTACTTCAACCTCGCCGAGGTCTACGGCGATCTGGTGTTCCGTCCGCTGCTGCGCGACGAGACGTTCTGGCAGGAGGGGGTGCATCTCGCACCGCGCGATCCCGACGGCGAGAGTGACGAGCTCGTCTGGGCGGGGGTGGTCTACAACGAGATGCGCGGGGCGTACTCGGCGCCGGAGGAGGTGATCGAGCGCACGCTGCGGCAGCGGCTGCTGCCGGAGACGATCTACCGCTTCGATTCGGGAGGCGATCCCGACGAGATCCCGGCGCTGACGGCCGAGCAGTTGCGCGCGTTCCACCGTCGGTGCTACACCGCCGAAAACGCGCGCTTCTTCCTCTATGGAGACGTCGAGCCGGCGCGCAACCTCGCGCTGTGCGCCGAGCTGCTCGAGCGCGCCCCGCGGGCAGCCGCGCCGCGGCTTCCTGCGCTGCAGCCGCGCTGGAGCGAGCCGCGGCAGGTGACCCTGCGCTACCCTGTGGCGCCCGGCGGCGAGACGCGCGGGCGCAGCTTCTGCGTGCTCGCCTGGCTCGGGCCCGAGACCACGTCTGCCGAGGCCGTGCTTGCCCTCGACGTCGTGCTCGAGGCGCTCGTGGGGTCCGCGGCGGGGCCGCTGCGGCGTGCGCTGATCGATGCCGGTCTGGGCGCCGATCTCTATCCCTCGCACCCCTTCGACACCGAGCAGCGGCAGACGATCGTGCGCGTGGGGCTGCGCGGCACCGAGGCGCAGCACGCCGAGGCGATCGAACGGCTGGTGCTCGAGACGCTCGAGCGGGTGGTGCGCGAGGGGCTCGACCGCGAGCTCGTCGAGGCGAGCCTGCACCAGGTGGAGCTCGCCGGACGCGAGATCTCGCAGCACTTCCCGGTGACGCTGCTCACGCGCGTGGGGCGGCTGTGGTTCTACGACGGAGATCCCGCCGACGGGCTGCGCTTCGGCGAGCAGATCGCGCGGCTGCGTGAGCGGATCGCGACCGAGCCGGGCTGGCTCGAGGCGCTGATCCGCACCTGGCTGCTCGACAACCCGCACCGGCTGCGGCTCGTGGCGGAGCCCGATCCCGAGCTCGCCGGGCGGCGCGAGGCGGCGCTGCGCGCTCGACTCGCCGAGATCGCCGCAAAGCTCGACGAGCAGGAACGCGTCGCGCTGCGCGCCCGCGCGAAGCGACTGCGCGAGCTGCAGCAGCGGCCCGATCCGCCCGAGGCGCTCGCCACCCTGCCCACGCTCTCGCCGGAGCAGATCCCTGCCGAGGTGCGGCGCGTACCGACCGAGGTGCGCGAGCACGACGGGCTGCAGCGGCTCGAGCACCCGATCTTCGCCAACGGCATGGTCTATGTGGGACTCGGCTTCCCGCTCACCGGCGTTCCGGAGCCCGAACTGCCCTGGCTGCCGATCCTCGGTGCGGCGACGACCGGCATGGGGGCGGCGGGGCTCGACTACCAGCAGATGGCGCGGCGGCTGCTCGCCTGCACCGGC
>RFJN01000215.1 GCA_003694875.1 Planctomycetota bacterium
CCCCCGAGCTGCTCGCCGCCCTGGCCGAGCCGCCTCGTTGACGCCGCCGCTGCGGTAGCATATCCCAAGGCGCGGGAGAGACGAGACGTGGCGGACGACGAGACGAGCCCCCCTGCAAGCGAGCCGGCGAGCGACACCGAACGCATTCCCGCACCGAGCTTTCGCCGCGGCGACGAGCGCGTGCACATGCTGCGTTCGGCGCTCGCGAGCCCCGACGCCCTGCAGCGGCTCGACGCCGCGTTCGAGCTCGATCGGATCGAGCGCCTCCTGCTGATCGAGGTGGTGGTGGCGCAGCGCGCCTTCGACGAGAAACCGCTCGATCCGAACGCCGCACTCGGGCTCGCGGTGGCGCTGCGACGGCTCGCCGGCGCCGGTGTGCTCGCCGGCGCGGCGAAGGCCCAGGTGCTCGAGCAGGCGATGAAGCTGCTCGCGCGCTCGCTCGCCGCGCTCGGTCCGCCGGAGCCGCCGCCGGTGCTACGCATGCTGATCGACACCGCCCGTACGCTGGGGCGTGACGAGGTGGCGCGCCGCTTCGAGAGGCTGCTCGCGAACCGCGCCGCGACCGTGCCGGCAGAGCATACCGGGGAAGCCCCATGAGCGGCGGGCCCCCCTTCGACGTCTGCCTCGTCGTCGAGGACGGCTACCCGCACCGGCTCGACGCGGTCGCGGTCTGGTGCGCCGATCTCGTGAGCGCGCTCGCGCCCCGTCGTCTCGCGCTCGTGTCGGTGCTCACCGAGGGACCGCCGCCGGCGAACGACGTCGCCGCGCCGCCGCCGCACGTGGCGGCGCTCGGGCAGATCGTGTTCGGTGCGGGCGGGCTTCGGGTCCACGGGCTCGAGCGCGGCGGCGGCCGGGCGCAGGCGTCGACGAGCGCGCTCTCGCGCATGCTCTCGCGTGCGGCGCGCGAGCGCTACGCGGAAGCGCTCGACCGGGTCGTGCCGCTGTTCGAGGCGATCGCGGGCAAGCGGGCGGGGCGGGACGCCACGACGCGCGAACGGCACGACCTCGCACTCGAGGTGCTCGCCGGCGACGGTCCCTGGGGGCTCGATCCGCGGGGGCTGTTCGACACCGAGCTCGCGCGCGCGCGTCTCGAGGCGCTCGAGGGCGAACGCGAACAGCCCACCCACGCGCTGCCCGTCCCCACGCTCGTGCGCGCGGTGCTCGAGCCGCTCGCCCGGCTGCTGCAGGTCTCGCTTCCGCCGGCGCGCTGCTACTACGCGGTGGGCGGGAGTTTCGCCGCGCACCTCGCGCTCGCCGCCGCCCGGCGCACCGGCGGCAGCCCGGTGGTGATCGCCGAGGCGAGCCACGGGCTCGAGCGCCGGCTGCTGCAGCTGCACCGCGGCTGGGAGCTCGGGGCGCCGGAGGCCGAGCGCGACGTCGGGCGCCGGCAGGAGCGAGCGGCCGAGTGCCTGCACCGGCTCGCGCTCGAGCGGGCGGACGCGATCGTGGCGACAGGCCCCTCCGACCGCGCGTTTCTCGTGCAGTGTGGCGCGCCTCCCGAGCGCGTGCACGTGATCCGGCCCGGCTCGCACCTCCCGCCGGTCGCCGCCGACGCGCCGGTACTGCAGGCGGTGGCGGCGCGCCCGCCGTGGTTCGTGGCCAGCTGGGGCGCGGTCGATCCGATCGGCGACACCCTCACGTTCGTGCGCTGCGCCCGCGAACTCGTCGAGCGGCTCGATCTCGCGCGCTTCGTCTCGATCGGCTCGCTGTCGGCACACAGCGCCTACTACCACGGCTGCCTCGAGCAGGCGCGGCTTCTGTACCTCGCTCCGCTGTTGCGCTTTCTCGGTCCGCGTCCGGAGGAGGAGGTGCTGGCGCAGCTGCACTGCCTCGTCGCGACCTCGGTGAGCAGCCGCGGTGGCGCGGCGATCGCCGAGGCGCTCGCGGTCGGGGTACCGGTCGTGGCGGTCGACACCCCGGCGCACCGCGAGCTGCTCGGCGAGGGAGGGCAGGAGGCGGGCCTGCTCGCGCCGCCGGGCGATCCGGTCGCGCTCGCCGACGCGGTCGCCCGCCTTCTGCACGACGACGCGCTGCGGCGCGAGCGGATCGGTCGGGGACGCGAGCGCGCGGTGCAGCAGCTCGATCGCCGCGCGGCGCTGCAGCGACACGCCCAGCTCGTCGACGAGCTGCTCGCAGCTGCGGCGCGCCGCGGCCGGGCGACGGCCTCGACCGGTTGAGCACAGCCGGGCGGGAAGCTCGTTCCGCCCGCTCGCCACCGCGTGCGCCGCTGGGGTATGATCGTGGCGGCAGCGCGAGACGGAGCGGGGACGGGCCATGGGCGAGCGGGAGCGCGCGCGGGTGCTCGAGCAGGTGCAGCGCCACGGCGGGCTGCGGCCCGGGGTGGCTTCCGAGGTCGCGCGCGAGGCCGGGCTGCCGGAGGCGGAGGTCTTCGGTGCGGCGAGCTTCTACCACCTGCTCGCCGAACCGGACGTCGCGCTGCGGATCTGCGACGGGGTGAGCTGCGCTCTCGCGGGGGCGCAGACGCTGCTCGAGCAGGCGCGCGCGCGGGGGCTGCGCGTCGAGGCCTGCGGGTGTCTCGCGGCGTGCGACCGCGCGCCGGCGGTGCTGCGGGGCCGCGAGGTGCTCGTCGATCTCGAGCCCGCGGCCCTCGACACCCTCCCCGACACGACCACGCCCGCCGCGTGGCGCGGCACCGTGGGGCCCGAGCCGCGCGATCCCGACGCGCTCGCGATCGATCTGCTCGGCGAGCCGATCGCGCCCGGCAGCGTCCTCGAGCAGGCACGCGCTCGCGGAGCGGAGGCGGTGCTCGAGGAACTCGAGCGCTCGGGTCTGCAGGGGCGGGGCGGAGCCGGCTTCCCGGCGGCGACGAAGTGGCGGGCGGTGCGGTCTGCGAGCGGCACGCGGCGGTTCGTGGTGTGCAACGCCGACGAGGGCGAGCCGGGCACGTTCAAGGACCGCGAGGTGCTCCTGCGCCGGCCCGATCTGGTGCTCGAGGGGCTCGCGATCGCGGCGGCATGCGTGGGCGCCGCCGAGGTGTTCATCTATCTGCGCGGCGCCTTCTCGGCCCCGCGGCGCGCGCTCGAGCGGGCGCTGCGGGCGGCCGAGGCGAGCGGCGCCTACGCGGGGATCCGTTTCGAGCTGCACATGGGCCACGGCGCGTACATCTGCGGCGAGGAGACGGCCCTGCTCGAGGCGCTCGAGGGACGCCGCGGCATGCCGCGCTGCAAGCCGCCGTATCCGACCGAGCGCGGACTGTGGGGCGCGCCCACGCTCATGCACAACGTGGAGACGATCGCGTGCGTGCCGGCGATCGTGCGCCGCGGCGGGGCGTGGTTCCGCGCGCTCGGCCGCACCGAGCCCGGCACCAAGCTCTACTGCGTGAGCGGCCACGTGCAGCGGCCGGGGGTGTACGAGCTGCCGCTCGGGGTGTGTCTCGACGAACTCGTGCAGGCGGCCGGCGGCTACCG
>RFJN01000216.1 GCA_003694875.1 Planctomycetota bacterium
CGTAGCCCGGCGCGCGCGGCGTCGCGGCGAGCCACGGCGCGAGCCGGCCCTCGAGCCAGGCCGCGAGCGGCCGCTGCGCGCCGACCGGCTGTCCGTCGCCGCCCACGAGCCAGACGTCGCGATAGCCCGCGGTGCGCAGCACGCCGAGGAGCGGCGCGAGCCGCTGCGGCTCGGGTGCGAGCGCCGCGAGCGCACCGAGCTCGCGCGCACTCGTCAGATCGCGCTCGCGCAGCCGCCAGCCCACCGCCGCCGCGAGCCGCCCCGCCGCCTGCGCGATCCGCCGCTGCTCCTGCTCGATCAGCCGCTCGTGCTCCGCACGGATCGCCCCGAGCGAGACCAGCGACAGCGCCGCACTCGGCAGCACCACCAGGCCGAGAAACAGCACCGTCAACCGCGCGCTGAGCGCCTGTCCGGAGATCACCGCCGGCTCCTCACGCCGCCGCCCGCGCGCGCAGTATACCGCGCGTTCGCCGGTGTCCGACCCGTTCGCTACCGTGGTCGGCATGTGCACCCGACCGAGCGAGCCCCCTCCGCCGCCCACCACGATCTGGTACATGGGCGTCAAGACGCGGCTGCTCGAGCCGCTCGAGGCCGCGATCGCCCCGCTGCTCGCCGCCCGCAGCAGCCGCACGCACCCGCCGCGGCTTCTCGACCTGCTGTGCGGCACCGGCGTGGTCGGCGCCCGGCTCGCCCCGCGCGCGAGCGTGTGGGCCACCGACGCGCAGGCCTACGCGTGTGTGCTCGCGCGGGCGCGGCTGCAGCCGGCAGCGGGGCTCGAGTCCGCCCTCGAGCGCTGCCTGCAGCGCGCCGAGCGCGCTCGCGAGGCGCTGTTCGAGCGCTACGGCGCGGTGCTCGAGGCGGAGCGTCGCTGGTTCGAGCGCGCGGAGGAGCCCGGCTCGATCGACGCCTACTGCCGCTGGGCGGAGCAGGAGGCCTCGGGGCATGATCCGGCGCGCGCGTGCGCCGGCTGCCGGCCCGACACCTTTCCCCCGCGGCTCGTGACCGCCTACTACCGCAACGTGTATTTCGGGGTGCGGCAGGCGATCGAGCTCGACGCGCTGCGCTGGGCGATCGAGGCCGAATCCGAGCCCGCGGCCCGCAACGCGCTGCTCGCGGCGCTGCTGTTCGCCGCGAGCCGCGCCACCTCCGCCACCGCCCACTTCGCGCAGCCGCGCGCGCTCTCGCGCCGCTCCGAGCGCGAACGGCTCGTGCAGCGGCGGCAGATCGACGTGCGCGCCCGGTTCGTCGAGCGGCTGCAGCAGCTCGAGCGCGAGCAGGCTGCGCAGCGCGCGCGCGGCGGCTTCCGCCACCCGCACCGCGTCGAGCGCCGCGAGGTCGTGTCCTGGACGCGCACCGCGGTGCGCGAGCCCGTCGACGTCGTGTACGCCGATCCGCCGTACACCGCCGACAACTACTCGCGCTTCTACCACGTGCTCGAGACGCTCGTGCACTACGACTACCCGCCGCTCGCCACCCGCGCAGGGCGACTCACCCGAGGACGCTACCCCGCGCTCGAGCGCCGGCTGCGCTCGCCGTTCTCGAGCCCCGCCACCGTCGAGGCCGCCTTCGCCGCGGTCTGCGGCTTCGCCGCCCGCCTGGGGGCGGCGCTCGTGTGGTCGTACGCACGACCCAACGGACTGCTGATCCGGCGGGTCTACGACGGACAGCTCGCACCGTTCGAGCGACTGCTCGGCCGCTTCTACCGCGAGGTCGAGATCACCGAGATCCCGCTCGCGCACTCCGGCGCCGGCTCGCGGGCGCTGCGCACCCACGAACTGATCGCGGTCTGCCGCGAGCCGCGCTCGCGTCCGCTGCCGGTGTCGCGGAAGACGAGCGAGCCACGCGCCCGCACGCAGCCCGCCGCGACCGAGATCGCCAACTCCTGAGGAAAGGGTCTGGTTGCATGCGCTACATCGGATCCAAGCAGCGGCTGCTCGAGCCGATTGCCGAACTCGCCGAGCGGCACGGCGTGCGTGCGGGCACCGTGCTCGACATCTTCAGCGGCACCGCCGTGGTGGCGCGCCACTTCAAGCGGCGCGGCCTGCGCGTGATCGCCAACGACCGCATGTGGCTCGGCTGGGTGCTCGCGAGCGCGCACGTCGTGCCGGACGCCCCGCCGCCGGGGCTGGCGCAACTGCTGCGCGAGATCGAGCACGCCCCGCCCACGAGTGGGCTGATCACCCGGCAGTACTCGCCGGCCGGCGCCGCGGGTCGCATGTACTTCCGCCCCGAGCACGCCCGGCGGATCGACGCCGCGCTCGAACGGCTCGCGCGCGGACGCCGCGAGGGCACGATCGAACCCGCGCTGCTGCACGCCGTGCTCGCGTGCGTGCTCGCCGCCGCCGACCGGGTCGCCAACATCTCCGGCACCTACGGCGCCTTCCTCAAGCGCTGGTCGGGCAACACCGCGCGTCCGCTCGCGCTGCGCGCCCCGGAGCCGCCGCTGCCGCGGCCCGCCGGTGGTCCCTGCGAGGCGCACCGCGCCGACGCGCTCGATCTCGTGGGTCGGTTCGAGGTCGATCTGCTCTACATCGATCCGCCCTACAACGGGCGCGAGTACTGCGCGAACTACCACGTGCTCGAGGCGATCGCGCGCCGGCCGTTTCTCGACGACGCGGCGTTCGAGGCGTTCGAGGCCTCGATCTACGGCAAGACCGGTCTGCAGCCCTACGAGCGCAGCGCCTTCTGCTCGAAGCGCAAGGTCGCGCGCGCGTTCGAGACCCTCGTGTCCCGGGCGCGGGCGCGCCACATCATCGTGAGCTACAGCGAGGAGGGGCTGCTCGACGCGCAGCAGATCCGCTGCGCGCTCGCCCGCGCCACCGGCTGCGATCCCGAGGAGGTGGAGCACCTCGAGCTGCCGATCCGGCGCTTCCGCAGCGACGCCGACGCGCGCCGCTACCGCGACGCGCGCGGCCGCGCGACACAACCCCGCCGCTACCGCCAGCTCGAGGGCAGGCGCCGCGACGAGCTGCACGAGTGGCTGTTCCACGCGCGCAGCAGTCGCACCGCGGTCGCCGCGGGCCGCTGAGCCGCGCCGGCGCGCACAACGGAGGGAGCCGGAAGCCCGCGGGGCTTCCGGCTCCCGGCTCTTGCCACTCGGTACCGCGCGGCGCCTGGGGGCGTTTCCCGACAGAGCCTAGAACGGCGACTGTCCGCCGTGCGCGCGCACCCAGCGCGCCACCTCGCGCGGTCCCACGAAACCGTCGCCGTCGGCGTCCACGTCGGTGAACGAGGCGCTCGCCCCGGCCGGCCACTCCGTGGCCTCGAGCTTGCGGTCGCCGTTGGCGTCCGCGGCCCGGAAGGCGTCGCGGATCTGCTTCGCCCCCTGCGCGCGCGAGCGCACGAACGCGTCCCACTCCGCGCGCGTCACCTGGCCGTCGCCGTCGGTGTCCGCCTGCGCGATGCGCTGCCCGTGCGGCGAGGCGGCGAGTTCGGCGGCGTCGATCGTGCCGTCGCCGTTGCGATCGAGCCGCCGGAAGGCGTGCTCGCTCATGCGCCTTGCGATCGCCCGCGCAAGCTCCTGCCTCGTCACCTTGCCGTCGCCGTCGGCGTCCGCGCGCTGCAGCCGCTGCCACAGCCGCGCCGGCACCTCGCTCGCCTCGAGCGCGCCGTCGTGGTTCTTGTCGAAACGGCGAAGGATGTGCCCGGGACGGTGGCGGTGGTGCCGGCCCCGTCGCCCGTGCCGGCGCCCCCCGGCCTGCGAGCTACCGCCACCCGCGCCTGCGCCCGGCCCCGCCTGCGGAGCCGGCGGCGCGGGCGACGATCCGCCGCCGCCACCCTGCTGCGCCCACGCGCTCGAGCCGAGCGCCACCGCGCCCGCCACCACCACACAACGCCACCAGCCACCGGAGCGAGCCGCCATGGGAATCCTCCTCGGTCCTGTCTCGTGATCGTCTCCCTGCTTCCCGCCGAACGCGCGAGGGCCGGCCGGGTTTCGCGCGGGGTGCAGCGAAAGGCGTGCAGGGTGGTCGGGGACAGGCGCCACGGCGTCGGGGGAAGACGGTAGCGGTAAGCGCATGCGGGTCCGTGCGGAC
>RFJN01000217.1 GCA_003694875.1 Planctomycetota bacterium
ACGACCGCGAGGTTGACGAATAGACCGTGGCCCCCGGCGTGTGCGAAGGTGTGGCTGTGGTGGTGGGTGGCGTGGGCGAGTCCCGCGGAGTGGGTCATGCCGATCGCGGCGCCGTCGGAGGCGGCGTGCACGAGCAGCCCGAGTACGGCGGCGAGCACGAGCAGGCGGTGGACCCGCTGATGGGAGACGTGCAGCACCCCCTCCGCCACGCGCGGCAGCGCAAGGCCTGCGGCCGCGGCGAGCAGCGCCCACGCCCCGGCGTGCTCGATCGCCTCGGGCAGGATCTGCATGAGCACGAGGCCGCCGATCGCGACGAGGATCAGCCCGTCGAGAAAGGCGCGCAAGGGTGGCACGCGCCGCAGCAGCGGAGAGAGGGCCGGGCCGATCCAGAGCCCGATCACCGAGAGGGCGGCGTGCATGGCGGAGCGTCAGCCTCTCTTCGTTCGGCGGCCGCTCAGCGGCTCGACGTCTCGTCCTCGCTCGGGGGCTGCGCCTTGTCCGGGCCGACGGTCGGCGGCGGACCGAGGTGCGCGGGGCGCAGTGCCGAGGCGTCGCGCACCCGGATGCGGAGGTAGTGCCGCACCGGCTTGCCCTTGCGCTGGTAGCGGGCGGGCAGCGGCGAGCCGCCGCGATCGAGCCGCCCGCGCACGAACACCGCCTCGCCGAGAAGCTGTCGCACCCCGAGTGTGCGGGCGAGTTCGGCGCCCTCGATCTCCACCTCGATCGGGTAGTCGCCGCCCACCCGCAGGGTCGCCCCCTTGTCGTGGATCCGCACGGCGTCGTGGTCGTGGTCGTCGATCACGCCCCACACCAGGACGGTCTGGCCCTGGCGTCGCAGCAGGGTGTGGATCGCGTCGCGATCGCCGAGCGCCACGACGTCGACCCCGCGCTCGCGCAGCCTGTCGAGCTGTTCGAGGGCGGCGGCGCGGCGGCTCCACCAGGCGAGCCGCCGGTCGTAGTCCGGGTAGTGCCGCGTCTTGTCGGAGAAGATCCCGCGTCCGGCTGCGCGCGCCTCGTTCTGTGCGGCGGTGAACGCGGCGTCGAAGCGCTGCGAGCGGCCGTACTTGATGAAGTAGGGCGACATGCCGGCGCGCACCGCCTCGAGGTTGTACAGCCGCGGCGGCCGCCCGTCGTCGTACAGCGCCCACACGTAGCACAGCGTCCGGCCGTAGTTGCCCACCCCGTCGGTCGGCCGGTCGCGCTCGAGCCGGACCCGCTTCACGCCCTCGAAGAAGCGCTCCGCCCACGCCTTCGCCTCCTCCCCCATGGGGGTGGCGTACTTGACCGGCAGTGGGGCGTTCGCGGTGACTCGGGCGACGTAGGCGTCGAAGTCGGTGGCCATGAGCTTGGCGAGCGGGGCGTCGAGGTCGTCGCCGTGCAGCACCTCCTCGGTGTCGAGCATGAGCAGCCGCAGCGGGCGGCGCAGCCCCTTGACCCGCAGCGTGTCGCCGTCGATCACGCCCCCGGGCGCGAGCTGGAACTCGCCGATCACGAGTGCGGGGTCGGTCGACGGCGCGATCCGGGGTTGCGCGGTGGCCGTCGGCGCCGAGGTGCTCGCCTCGGAAGCGGCAGCGAGTGCGGGCAGGGCGAGGAGGGCAGCGATCGGGCCGAGCACGGCCACGGCGGGCGAGGTTCGTGTCATCGAGACGCCTCCGGGTTGCGCACGCCCCGGCGTGCGGATCCCGCCAGTATACCCGGCGCAAAAGGGCGCGCCGCGGTGCAGCGCCGCGAGATCGACCGGAGGGACGGTTCGGCGAAGCCGGAGCGGAGGCTGCCCGAACGGTGACAAGAAACGGTGACAAGAAGAAAGGCGCACGCGAGCCGGCTCGCGTGCGCCTGTGTGTTGGTAGCGGGGGTGGGATTTGAACCCACGACCTCCGGGTTATGAGCCCGACGAGCTACCAGGCTGCTCTACCCCGCGTCCGTTGTCTGCGCGCCATTCTATTCGTGCCGCCCCCGCCGTCAAGGGCAAGCATTCTACTTTTTCTTTCGGCGCCCCCCTTCGAGTTCGGAGCGATCGGCGAGGGTGAGTTCGAGGCTGCGGTGTTCGTCGCCGCGCACGGTCTCGACCGTGATCCGTGTGCCGGGCGCGAGCCGGCCCACCACGCGCGCGAGGGTGCGGGGCGAGTCGATCTCCGTGCCGTCGATCCGCACGATGCGGTCGCCGGCGCGCATGCCCGCCTTGTCGGCCGGGCTGCCCGGCAGCACGGCGGCGATGCGGGCACCCGGCAGTTCGGCCTCGCTCTCGCTCTCGGCGACGGCGAGTCGTACGCCGAGATAGCCGTGCGGGTGGTCGGCCTCGCGCGGTTCGGGGCCGGCGAGGGGAAGCGCGAGTTCGTGACGCTGCCCGTCGCGCACCACCACCACGGACAGGGTGGCGCCGGCCGGGTGGGCGTCCACGATGCCCGCGAAGCGGATCAGGTCGGCCACCGGCTGGCCGCCCGCCTCCACGATCCGGTCGCCGGGACGCAGCCCGGCGGCGTAGCCGGCGCTGTCCTTCTGGATGCGGCGGACCTGCACTCCGCTGCCGCGCGGGCGGGCGTTGCGCAGCCGCAGCCCCTCGAGCTTGCCGTGCGCGACGACACCGCCTGCCTTCAGCCCCGGCAGGAAGCGGCGGATCTGGTTGATCGGGATCGCGTAGCCCACGCCGGTGTTCTGCCGCGTTCCGAAGCGCACCGCGATCCGTCCGTTGATGCCGAGCAGCCGCCCCTGCAGGTCGAGCAGCGGTCCGCCCGAGTTGCCGGGGTTGACCGGGGCGTCGGTCTGGATCGCGTCGCTGTAGCCGCCGCGGTTGAGGTGGTTGGCGCTCACGATGCCCACCGTCACCGTGGGCTGCGCGTCCTCGGCGAAGCCGAAGGGGTTGCCGAGTGCGATCACGAGGTCGCCCACGCGCACCGCGTCCGAGTCCCCGAGTTCCACGAAGGGAAGCGGCTCGTCGGTCTCGAGCTTGAGCAGCGCGATGTCACCGGCGGGATCGAGGCCCACGAGCCGGGCGATGAAGGGTCGGTCGCCCGCCATGCGCACCCACCAGCGGTCGCCCACCTCGTGGCCGGCCACGACGTGGTGGTTGGTGAGCACCCAGCCCGCGGGGTCGATGCACACCCCCGAGCCGCCCGAGATCACCACGAAGGCCGGCGTGGTGCGGCGCACCACCTGCTGGATCTCCTCCTGCACCGCGCGTGCGATCCGTCGGGCGGCGGCGACCTCGTCCGTGCTTTCCTCGGCGGCTGTGCCGGCCGGGGCCGCGAGCCCGACGAGCGGCAGCAGGGCGATCCACAGCAGCAGCCGGTGTCGGGCGCGAACGGTCGTTGTCGGTCGTTGGCAGAGCACGATTCAGTTCTCCTCGCTCGGTCGTTCGCCGAGTTCGACGACGCGTTCGATCGTCTTCTCGCCGCGCTGCACCACCACGGTGACCTTCTCGCCCGGCCGGTGGCTCCGGATCGCGCGCGAGAGCGAGCGCGCGTCGGTGATCGTCCGGTCGCCGATGCGCACGATCACATCGCCTGGCTGCAGGCCGGCCTTCGCCGCGGCGTGCCCCTCGAGGGTCTCGGCGATCGCGACCCCGGGCGGATCGAGCTGTTCCTCGCCGAGTCGAATGCCGAGGAAGCCGCGCGGCGGCTCGGGGATCGAGGTGCCGGCGCGCAGCGTCGCGAGGTGCTCGGCGATGCCCCTTGCGGGGGCGATGAAGCCCACCCCCGAGTTGATCCCGGCGCGCAGCGACGGCGCCACCACGATGCCGATCAGCTGGCCGTCGATATCGACGGCCGCCCCGCCGACGTTGGCGTGATTGATCGACGCGTCGGTCTGCAGCAGCCGACCTCCGAAGCGGCCGGTGGCGCTGATGATGCCGGTGTTGATCGTGCTCTTGCCGCCGGGCCCGTAGCCGACGAGGATCGCCCACGCTCCGGGCTGCGGGAGCGGACGCCCGGACAGCGGTACGATCGCCACGTCGTCGGGGGCGTCCTCCACCCGCAGCAGCGCGATCTCGAGCGGCTCGTCGGTGGCGAGCACCGTGGCGGGCAGTCGCCCGCCCTCCGGCAGCACGATCCGTACCGCCTCGGCGCCCTTGACGACGTGCAGCGCCGTCAGCACCAGCTCGGGTGCGATCCGCACCCCGCTCGCGGGCGTGTCGGGACGCTGCAGGAACGCGGGCAGGTGCGCGCGCCGCTGCCTGGCCCGCTCCGCGCGGGCCTTCTTCCCGAGATCGACCTCGACTCCGACCACCGACGGAGCGACCTGCCGGGCCGCTGCGGCATACGCGGTCTCGAGCGCCTCGAGGACCGAGGGGTCGTCCGAGACGGGCTGTTCGGCCGTTGCCGGACGGGCGAACGCGAGCGCTCCGAGCGCGAGCGCCATCGCGGCCGCCACCGCGGCGGACCGATTGCGTTGCGACAGCACTCGCACGTCAGCTTCCTCC
>RFJN01000218.1 GCA_003694875.1 Planctomycetota bacterium
GTCTTGCGGGCGGCGATCGCGGGGATCTCGCTCGGCGAGAACCACAGCTGCGGGGCGGCGGGCTCGGTGGACGGCAGGGGCGGCAGGGAGGGGAAGGTGAGGTTCTGCGCCCGGGCCGGCGCCGTCGAGAACACGGCGATCGCGATGGCGAGAAGGATCGAGTGCGCGCGTGCGGGTCGGTGGCATGCGGCGGTGCGGTGCATGGCGTGCCCGTCCGGCTGAACTCCGATGCACTTCGAGCGTAGAGGCGGGCGGGGCGCGTACAATCGGTGTTTTGCGTATTTTCGTGCTCTACGTGACGGATCGGTGGCGCGGACCGAGGGGAGGACGGCGATGCCGGTGGGCGGCGAGGGATACGAGGCGGCGCGGCGGGGCTTCGGCTGGGGAGCGGTGGCCGACCGCGCGGCGATCGACGTGGCGGGGCCGGACGCGGCGGCGTTCCTGCAGAACCTGTTGAGCAACGACGTGGCGTCGCTCGAGGCGGGCGCGGGGCGGTTCGCCTGCTTCCTGACGCCGAAGGCGCGGATCGTGGCGCCGCTCGAGGTGCTGCGGCTCGGGGCGGAACGCTTCTGGCTGCTGGCGCCGCCGGGAGCGGCGTCGCGCTGTGCGCAGGAGCTCGCGCGGCGGGTCTTCGTGAAGCGGGTCGAGGTCGCCGAGCGCCCGCTCATGGGCTGGGCGTTCGAGGGGCCGCAGGCGGCGGAGGCGATGGAGCAGCTCGGGTTCGAGGGCGCGGCCGAGCCGCAGCAGCCGCTTTCCCACGGCACGATCGAGCTCGCGGGGCGGCCGCTTCGCGCGGTGCGCATGGGGCTTGTGCCGGGAAGCTGGCGGCTGTGGGCGGAGTCGAGCGAGGACGAGGACGCGGCGGTCGAACTCGAGCGGGAGATCGCGGCACGGATCGGGGCGTCGGCGCAGGCGCGGCTCGGGGCGCAGGCGCTCGAGACGCTGCGGATCGAGGCCGGGGTGCCGCGCTGGGGGGCGGAGATCGACAGCGAGAGCTTTCTGCCCGAGACCGGTCTCGAGCGCACGCACGTGAGCTACACCAAGGGCTGCTATCCGGGACAGGAGCCGGTGGCGCGGGTGCACTTCAAGGGCAGGACCCACCGCACGATCGGGCTGGTCGCGCTCGGCCCGGGACAGGAGGTGCCCGCGGCGGGCACGGTGCTGTACGGCGAGGACGGCAAGGAGCGGGGCCGGGTCACGAGCGCGGTGTGGAGTCCGGCGCTCGGTCGGCCGCTCGCGCTGGCGGTGATCCGCCGCGAGATCGAGCCCGTGGGCAGCGTGAGCCGGCTCGGGGCGGCCGACGGACCGGTGGTGGAGACGGTCGCCGCGCCGCTCGGGGGGCAGGCGGCGGCGCGCTCCTGAGCGAGCGGTCCCGGCGGCGCGTCCGCCCGGTCGGGCGAGCGGGGCGGCGGCGCGAGCCGCAGGCCCCCATGGCGGGCTGTGATCCTTGCAATCGCGGCCTCCAGGGGCTACCCTCGCCGCCTTGTTCAGGGCCGGGGTGGGAGCGGATGCGCACACTACCGATGGCGGAAGGGAGGCGGGTCTCGAGGCGTTCGCGCTTCGACCGCAAGCCCCCGTGGCTGAAGGTGCGTGCGCCGGGTGGCGCGCGCTACACCGAACTCAAGGGGCTGCTCGGGCGGCTCGGGCTGCACACGGTGTGCGAGGAGGCGCGCTGCCCCAACATCGGGGAGTGCTGGGGCGGGGGCACCGCCACGATCATGCTGCTCGGGGACGTGTGCACCCGCGGCTGCCGGTTCTGCAACGTCAAGAGTGCGCGCACCCCGCCGCCGCCCGATCCGGACGAGCCGCGCAAGGTCGGCGAGGCGATCGCGCGCACCGGGCTCGACTACGTCGTGCTCACCATGGTCGATCGCGACGATCTGCCCGACGGCGGCGCGGCGCACGTGGCCGAGACGGTGCGCACGATCCGGCGCGGCGACGAGCGGATCCTCATCGAGCTGCTCGTGGGCGACTTCGGCGGCGATGCGGCCGCGATCGAGACGGTGGCGCGGTCGGGGGCGCACGTGCTCGCGCACAACGTCGAGACCGTCGAGCGGCTGCAGCGCACGGTGCGCGATGCGCGCTGCAGCTACGAACGCTCGCTCGAGGTGCTGCGTCGGTTCAAGGAGACGCGACCCGAGAGCTACACCAAGTCGAGCATCATGGTGGGACTCGGCGAGCGCATGGACGAGATCGAGCGCACCTGTCGCGATCTGCGCTCGGTGGGGGTGGACATCCTGACGATCGGGCAGTATCTGCGCCCCTCGCCGCGTCACCTGCCCGTGCACGAGTACGTTGCGCCCGAGCGCTTCGCCGCGATGGAGGCCATGGCGCTCTCGCTCGGCTTCGCGTTCTGCGCCGCCGGTCCGCTCGTTCGCTCGAGCTACCGCGCCGGCGAACTGTTTCTCGCATCCCGGCTGCGTCCCGACCGTCCGGCGCGGGCGGAGACGCTCGAGACCGCAGGAGATCCAACGTGACCGCTGTGCAACCGTTGCAACTGCTCTCGCCCGAGGGGGGGGCGAGCGTGGAGCCGCCCGAGGGGCTCGATCCCGAGAGGCTGCTCTCGCTGTACCGCAACATGGTGCGGCTGCGTGTGTTCGACCGTCGTGCGCTGAACCTGCAGCGGCAGGGGCGGATCAACTTCTACGCCCCGGCCTCGGGCCAGGAGGCGGCCATGATCGGTTCGGCCGCAGCCCTCGAGCCCCAGGATGTGGCGTATCCGACCTACCGCGAGTCGGGGGTGTGCCTGCAGCGCGGCATGAGCCTGCGCACCATGGCGGATCAGCTGTTCGGCAACGCGCGCGATCTCGTCAAGGGCCGCCAGATGCCCAACCACTGGTCGTCGCGTGAGCACAACATCGTGAGCATCTCGAGCTGCATCGCCACCCAGATCCCGCAGGCGGCCGGCACCGGCATGGCGCAGCGGTTCCGGGGGGAGAACGCGGCGACGATCTGCTACTTCGGCGACGGGGCGACGAGCGAGGGGGATTTCCACGCCGGGCTCAACTTCGCCGGTGTCTTCCGGGCCAACACCGTGTTCTTCTGCCAGAACAACCAGTGGGCGATCACGGTGCCGGTGACGCGGCAGACCGCCGCCCCCTCGATCGCGATCAAGGCGAGCGCGTACGGCTTCGAGGGGATCCGGATCGACGGCAACGATCTGCTCGTGGTCTACAAGACGGTGCGCGAGGCGCTCGAGAAGGCGCGCTCGGGCGGCGGTCCCACCCTGATCGAGGCGCTCACCTACCGCATGGGGCCGCACTCCACCTCCGACGACCCGCGTCGCTACCGCACCGAGCAGGAGGTGGAGACCTGGCGGCGGCGCGATCCGATCGAGCGGCTGCAGCGCTATCTCGAGGCGCGCGGCTGGATCGACGCCGAGCAGGTGGAGCGGATCGCGGCCGAGGCGAAGGAGGAGGTCGACCGCGCGATCTCGGAGGCGGAGGCGGTGGGGCCGCCCGAGCCGGAGACGTTGTTCGAGGACGTGTACGCCCGGCCGACCCCGCAGCTCGAGCGCGAGCGGCGCGAGCTTCTCGATCTGATCCGGCGCGGCGTCGTGTCGCGCGTCACCCACACCCCGATCCGAGGCAGCTAGATCATGCCGGTCATGAACTACATCCAGGCGCTCAACAGCGCGCTGAACAACGCGATGGAAGAGGACGAGCGGGTCGTCGTCTTCGGCGAGGACGTGGGCCGCATGGGGGGCGTGTTCCGCGTCACCGACGGTCTGCAGAAGCGCTTCGGCGAGAAGCGCTGCTTCGACACCCCGCTGTGCGAGCAGGGGATCGTCGGAAGCGCGATCGGCATGGCGATCGGCGGACTGCGGCCGGTCGCCGAGATCCAGTTCATGGACTACATCCTGCCGGCCTACGACCAGATCGCCAACGAGCTCGCCACGCTGCGTTACCGTTCGGGCGGGCAGTACGCCGCCCCGGTCGTGGTCCGCACCCCGTGCTGCGGCGGGATCCACGGCGGCCACTACCACTCGCAGTCCACCGAGGCGATCTTCACCTCGGTGCCCGGGATCCACGTCGTGATGCCGTCCGATCCCTACGACGCCAAGGGGCTGTTGATCTCGGCGATCCGCAGCGAGGATCCGGTGCTGTTCCTCGAGCCGAAGAAGCTGTACCGCAGCGCGAAGGCGGAGGTGCCCGAGTCGCCGTACGAGGTGCCGATCGGCAAGGCGAAGCGGCTGCGCGAGGGCGAGCACGTCACGGTGATCGCCTGGGGCGTGATGGTGAAGGTCTGCGAGAAGGCGGTCGACGCGGTCGCCGAGAAGGGGATCCGCTGCGACCTCATCGACCTGCGCACCCTGACCCCGCTCGACGAGGAGGCGGTGCTGTCGTCGGTGGAGAAGACGGGCCGGGTGGTGATCGTGCACGAGGCGCGGCGCAACACGGGCTACGGGGCGGAGCTGGCGGCGCTGATCGCCGAGCGGGCGCTGCTGTCGCTCGAGGCGCCGATCCGCCGCGTGACCGGCTTCGACGTGCACTGCCCGTTCACGCTCGATCCGTACTTCCTGCCCGATCCGCCGCGTGTGGCACTTGCGATCGAGGAGACCGCGCGCTTCTGAGCGCCGGTGCGAGAGCCCCGAACACGAGGACACAACCATGGCATTCGAGTTCAAGCTGCCCGATATCGGCGAGGGAACGGTCGAGGGCGAGGTCGTGCAGTGGCTGGTCAAGGAGGGCGACCGGGTGGAGCCCGACCAGCCGGTGCTCGAGGTGATGACCGACAAGGCGACGGTGGAACTCACCGCGCCGGTGGCGGGGGTGGTCAAGGAGCTGCGCGCGAAGCCGGGTGACATCGTGCCCGTGGGCGAGGTGCTGTACGTGCTCGAGACCGACGGGGCGAGCCCGGCGACGGAGGCTCCGGCCGCCTCGAGCGCGCAGGACGCGAGCCCGGCCGCGGCCGCGCCGGCTCCCGCGGCGAGCGCGCCCGCAGCGCCCGCGGCGGCGGCAGCCCCCGCACCGCCGCCCGCCGCGCCGGCGCAGCCGGGCAAGAAGCCGCTTGCGACGCCGGCGACCCGCAAGCGCGCGCGCGAGCTCGGTGTGGATCTCGCGACGGTGCAAGGCACGGGGCCGGCGGGGCGGATCA
>RFJN01000219.1 GCA_003694875.1 Planctomycetota bacterium
GCGGGACCACGATCCGGCCCGGCCGGACGTAGGTGCCGAACACGATGTCCCACAGCGGGCTCGTCACCCCGTGGTTCTTGCGCGGATTGCCGAAGTGGTGGTAGAGGTGGTGCTTGCGCAGCCAGCGGCTGTACGGTCCGCGCGGGGGGTGGGTGTGGCTGCGGCGGTGCGCCACCTCGTAGGCGAGCCAGCTCAGCGCGATCGCACCGACGTACAGACCGCCGTACAGCGCCCCGAGCCACGGCACGGTGAGCAGCGCGAACAGCCCGAGCACCGGCACCGCCATCTGGAGCTTCTTGTGCGGTGGGCTGTAGTAGCGCGTGTTGGCGTGGTGTTGCAGGTGCTCGCGCGAGAAGTCGACCCGGCCGCGCGGCCGGTGCCCGAGCCAGTCGTGCAGCGCGTACTCGAGAAAGCTCCAGGTCAACGCACCCGCGGCGACCGCACCGATCGCCGCGCCGATCGAACCCTGCATGGTCAGTTCCCTCCTTCGCTCGGTTGCGAGCTGATCTCGAACCCCTCGCGCTCCCCCGGCGGCTCCGCCGGCACGCGCGCCTGCTCGAAAAGCGAGCGTGCGGCGGCGATCTGTTCCGGGCCCGCGCCCCAGCCGCCGAGCAGCGCGTCGATCAGTTCCCGCCCGAGCCGGTCGACCTCGAGTCCGGGCGCCTCGAGCCGTTCGAGCTTGCGAAGCTGCAGCACCCCCTGCAGCCCCGCCCAGATCGTGAGCGTGCGGGTGACGGGGTCACCCGGCTGCAGCGCACCACTCTCGCTCGCGCGCTCGAAGCAGGCGGCGACGAGCCGCCAGATCGGCGCCGCGGCGTCGACGACCTGCTGGGCCTCGGGATCGCGCAGCACGATGCGCGTGGTGGACAGCACCCGCGTGAGCAGCCCGAAGCGCGTCGGATTGCGCCGGGCGAGTTCCCGGTAGCTGTCGGCGAGCGCGACCACGCGCGCGAGTGCGGCGGTGCCGGGCTCGACGCGGCGCTCGACGAACTGCCGCTCCAGGCCGGCGAGCAGCGCATCGAACTCGCGGGCGAGCCGACCGAGTTCGCGCCGCTGCAGCGCGAGCAGCAGCGCGTCCTTCGAGGGGAAGTAGCGGTACAGCGCCCCCACCGCCACGTCCATCTGGGCGGCGAGCCGCGCGACGGTGAACGCCTCGAAGCCGTCGCGGTCGATCAGCTCCATGGCGGCGTCCAGATACGCCTCGATCCTCGCCGCCCGGGCGCGCGCGCGCCGCCCCCCTCCCGTGGCCCTGGTGTCCGCCTCCCGCTCCCTCGTGTCCAGAAAGTCGTTCATTTGACGAACTCCATTCGCGCAGTGAACCTGGCTCATATAATGAATCTCATTCATTTCCATGTCAAGGGGCTGTTCGTGCCCCACCGACAGCGGCCACGCCGGCGGAGCAGCACACCGGTTGGTGTCGCGGTGTCCGGCAGTTCCGGGTCCCCGTGTCGCTGCCGCGGTCGCCGCGACAGGCGAAGGCGGCGCCGCGCCGTGCCGCGACGCGCCCGCCCCTTGGCCGCGGCCCCGCCCATCCGCTATCCTCTGCCTGTTCGTCCGGGACCCGCCACGGGGAGACGCCGCATGGACCGACCCGTCACGCGACGCTGCATGCCGCTTCGCATCAACGGCGAGACGGTGCAGCCCGCCTTCGCCGCCCACAAGACGCTGCTCGAGGTGCTGCGCGAGGATCTCGGGCTGACCGGCACCAAGCACGGCTGCGAGCTCGGCGAGTGCGGAGCGTGTCTGGTGCTGCTCGACGGCGAGCCCGTGCTCTCGTGCCTGCTCATGCCGCAGGACTGCGCGGGCCGGGAGATCACCACGATCGAGGGGCTGCGCGACGGGCCCGAACTCCACCCGTTGCAGCGCGCGTTCGCCGAACTCGGCGCCGCGCAGTGCGGCTACTGCACCCCGGGCTTCCTCCTCGCGGCGAAGGCGCTGCTCGACCGCGAGCCGCAGCCCGATCGCGCCCGCATCGTCGAGGCGCTCAGCGGCAACCTGTGCCGCTGCACCGGCTATCTCAAGATCTTCGAAGCCGTCGAACGCGCGCGCGATGCGCTGTCCGCCGCGCACACCGCCGAGGAGTGAGCCCCATGAGCGAGCGCGATCCCGATCGCGAGAGCCCGCGCCCGAGCGCGCGCGAGCGCCGACGCCGCCGCCGGCCCGGCCCCGACGTCAACCGCGGCAACCTCGATTCGCACCTGCGGCCGCGCGAATCGCTGCGGGTGATCGGCAAGCCGCTGCGCAAGATCGAGGCCTTCCGCAAGGTGTGCGGCGAGATGCGGTACGCCGACGATCTCGCGCTGCCGCGCATGCTGCACATGAAGCTGCTGCGCTCGCCGCACCCGTACGCGCGCATCGTGCGCATCGACACGACCGAGGCCGAGGCCACCCCGGGCGTGCACGCGGTTCTCACCGGCCGCGATCTGCCCACCCCGTACGGCATCCTGCCGGTCAGCCAGGACGAGCACGCGCTGTGCATCGACCGGGTGCGCCACATAGGCGATCCGGTCGCGGCGGTCGCCGCCGTCGACGAGGAGACCGCCGAGGCGGCCGCCGAGCGGATCGTGGTCGAGTACGAGCCGCTCGAGCCGGTGGCCAACCCCGAGCAGGCGCTGCGCGAGGACCGCGAGCCGCTGCACCCCGACTTCTCGGCCACGGCCAACATCCACAAGCTCGTCTCGCTGCGCTTCGGCGACACCGACGCGGCGATCGAAGACGCCGACCTCGTGCTCGAGGACACGTTCTTCTACGAGGGCAACACGCACCTGCCGATCGAGCAGCACGCCTGCCTCGCGCACCTCGAGCCCGACGGGCGACTCACCCTGTGGTCCTCCACCCAGACGCCGCACTACGTGCACCGGGCGCTCGCCAAGGTGCTCGCGCCCTTTCCCGCCTCGCGCATCCGCGTGATCGCCTGCCACAACGGCGGCGGCTTCGGCGGCAAGTCCGATCCGTTCAACCACGAGATCGTCGCGTGCAAGCTCGCGCTCGTGACCGGCCGCCCCGTCAAGTGCGCGCTCACCCGCGAGGAGGTCTTCTACTGCCACCGCGGACGCCACCCGGTGCTCATGTGGGTGCGGACGGGCTTCCGTCGCGACGGCGCGATCACCGGCATGCACTTCCGGACGCTGCTCGACGGCGGGGCATACGGCAGCTACGGCGTCGCGAGCACCTTCTACACCGGCGCGCTGCAGACCGTCACCTACAGGGTCCCCACCTACCGCTTCGAGGGCGCGCGCGCCTACACGAACAAGCCCCCCTGCGGCCCGAAGCGCGGCCACGGCACCCCGCAGCCGCGCTTCGGGCTCGAGGTGCAGCTCGACAAGGCCGCGTGCGCGCTCGGCATCGACCCGGCCGATCTGCGCCTGCGCCACCTGCACCCGCCGGGCGCGCTGACCGCCAACCACCTGCGGGTGGGCTCGATGGGGCTGCGCGCCTGCATCGAGAAGGTCGTGGAGGCGAGCGGCTGGCGCGAGCGCCGCGGCCGGCTCGGCCGCTGTCCCGACACCGGCCGCGCACGCGGACTCGGGCTCGCCTGCTCGAGCTACATCACCGGCGCGGGGCTGCCGATCTACTGGAACGCCATGCCGCACTCCGGCGTGCAGCTCAAGCTCGACCGCTCCGGTGGCGTGACCGTCTTCTGCGGTTCGACCGACATCGGGCAGGGCTCGGACTCGGTGCTCGCGTACGTCGTCGCCGAGGAACTCGGTCTCGATCCGTTCTCGATCCACGTGGTCGCAGGCGACACCGACCTGACGCCGGTCGATCTCGGCAGCTACAGCTCGCGGGTCACGCTCATGACCGGCAACGCGGCGCTCGAGGCCGCAAGCCGCGCGCGCTCGCTGCTCGCCCGCGCGGTCGGCGAGGAACTCGGGGTGCCGCCCGACCGGCTCGCGTTCGCCGAGGGGCGGGTGTTCGACACCGCCGAGCCCGAGTACGGCGTCGCGTTCGCCGAGGCGGTCGAGATCGCCGAGGCGCGCTTCGGCACGATCGGCACCACCGGCTCCTACACCCCGCCGCCCGCGGCCGGCCGCTACAAGGGGGCGGGCGTGGGGCCGTCGCCCGCCTACAGCTACACCGCGTGCGTGTGCGAGGTGGAGGTGGACGAGGAGACCGGCATCGTCGCGGTCCCGCGGGTCTGGATCGCGCACGACATAGGCCGCGCGATCAACCCCACCCTCGCGATCGGGCAGGTCGAGGGCGGCGTCTACATGGGGCTCGGCGAGGCGCTCATGGAGTCCATGCGCTATCGCGAGAAGCGGCGGGTGATCCACCGCCACCCGTCCATGCTCGAGTACAAGAGCCCCACGAGCTTCGAGGCGCCCGAGATCCACACCTTCCTGATCGAGGATCCCGACCCCAACGGCCCGTACGGCGCCAAGGAAGTCGGGCAGGGACCGCTGTTGCCGATTCCGCCGGCGGTGGCGAACGCGGTGTACGACGCGGTGGGCGTGCGCATCGACGAGGTGCCGATCGAGCCCGACAAGGTGCTGCGCGCGCTCGAGGCGAAGGCCAGGGGCAAGCCGGCGCGCGTCGGTCCCCGGCGCTTCCCCGCGATCCCGTTCCCCGATCCGATCGACGTCGAGCCGCCGGCCTCGCTGCGCACCGCGGCGGACACCCCGAGCGAGGAGTTGGCCACCCCATGATGCGCCTGCCCCCCTTCACGTACCTGCAGCCCGCGAGCGTCGACGAGGCGCTCGCGCTCGCGCGCCAGCACGGCCCCGAGGCGTGTTACGTCGCAGGCGGCACCGACCTGTGGCCGAACATGAAGCGGCGACAGCTCAGCCCGCCGGTGGTGATCTCGCTCGCTCGGCTCGCGGAGCTGCGCGGCATCGAGATCACCGAGGAGGGCGGGTTGCGCATCGGCGCGCTCACCACGCTGACCGAACTCGCCGCCGCCCCCGCGGTGCGCGAGCGCTGGCCCGTGGTGGCCGAGGCGGCGGCGCTGATCTCGACCCCGCCGCTGCGCAACATGGGCACGATCGGCGGCAACCTCCTGATCGACACGCGCTGCACCTATTACGACCAGTCGTACGCGTGGCGCAAGGCGATCGACTTCTGCATGAAGAAGGACGGCAAGATCTGCTGGGTGGCGCCCTCGAGCCCGCGCTGCTGGGCGGTGCAGAGCTCGGACGAGGCGCCGGTCATGTGCGCGATCGGCGCGCGGCTCACCTTCCGCTCCCCGCACGGCGGCGAGCGCGAACTCGAGGCCGACGCCCTGTACCGTGACGACGGAATCGCGCACCTCACCAAGCAGCCGCTCGAGCTGCTCACCCACATCACGCTTCCGCCGCCGCGCGGCTGGCGCGCGCACTACATCAAGCTGCGCCGGCGCGGCAGCTTCGA
>RFJN01000220.1 GCA_003694875.1 Planctomycetota bacterium
CCGGAACTGCCGGCGGCGCTGCGCGGGCGGATCCGGTGGCTGGAGATCGAGCCGTTCGAGGCGAGTTCGAGCGAGATCCGCGCCGCGCTGGCGCGCGGGGAGCTGGCGCGGGTGCGGCCGCTGCTCGTGCCGGCGGTGTTCGATTTCATCCGGGAGCGCGGGCTGTACGGGCTCGATCTCGCGAGCGCCGGCACGGGTCTGAGCCATTCCGCGTCGACTTCGACGATCGCGGTGGTGCATCCCCATGCCCCCGCAACGACAGCAGCAGGAGGGACGACGGTGCAGCCGGAGACGGGCGACAGGGCGCCGGTGACGAGCACGATCGAGCGGCTTGGCGAGCACGTGGGCGAACGCGTGCGGATCCGCGGCTGGGTGCACAAGCTGCGCTCGAAGGGCAAGCTGCACTTTCTCGTCGTGCGCGACGGCACGGGCTTCGTGCAGGCGGTCGCGTTCCGCAAGGAACTCGATCCCGAGGTGTTCGAACGCGTGGGACGTCTCGCGCACGAGGCGGCGATCGAGGTGACGGGCACGGTGCGGACCGACGAGCGCGCGCCGGGGGGGGTCGAACTCGGGCTCGAGGGCTGCACGCTCGTGCACAGCCCGGTCGAGGAGTTCCCGATCGGGCGCAAGGAGCACGGCCCGGACTTCCTGCTGCGGCACCGGCACCTGTGGCTGCGCTCGGAGAAGCAGTGGGCGATCCTGCGGGTGCGCCACGAGGTGGAGCACGCGATCTGCGAGTTCTTCTACGAGCGCGGCTTCACCCGCTTCGACGCGCCGATCCTGACGCCGGCGGCGTGCGAGGGGACCACGACGCTGTTCGAGCTCGAGTACTTCGACGAGGGCAAGGCCTACCTCACCCAGTCGGGCCAGCTCTACGCCGAGGCGGGCGCCATGGCGCTCGGCAAGGTGTTCACGTTCGGGCCGACGTTCCGCGCCGAGAAGAGCAAGACCCGGCGGCACCTCACCGAGTTCTGGATGGTGGAGCCGGAGGTGGCGTTCGCGCGCCTCGACGACGTCATGGATCTCGCCGAGGCGCTGGTGTGTCGGATCGTGGAGCGCGTGCTCGAACGCCGCGGGCGGGAGCTGGCGCTGCTCGGCCGCGACCGGAGCCGACTCGAGGCGGTGCGCGCACCGTTTCCCCGGATCCGCTACGACGAGGCGGTGCAGATCCTGCGCGAGGCGGGGCACGACTTCCGCTGGGGCGAGGACTTCGGTGCGCCCGAGGAGACCACGCTGTCGCAGCACTTCGAGCGCCCGGTGCTCGTGCACCGCTATCCGCACGAGGTGAAGGCGTTCTACATGAAGCGCGACCCGGAGGACGAGCGGCTCGCGCTGTGCGTGGACATGATCGCGCCCGAGGGGGTGGGCGAGATCATCGGGGGCTCCGAGCGCGAGGACGATCTGGCGACGCTCGAGACGCGGGTGCGCGAGCACGGTCTGCCGCTCGAGGCGTTCGAGTGGTATCTGGATCTGCGTCGTTTCGGTTCGGTGCCGCACGGCGGCTTCGGGCTCGGGCTCGAGCGCACGGTGGCGTGGCTGTGCGGCCGCGAGCACGTGCGCGAGTGCATTCCGTTCCCGCGCATGCTGCACCGCATCGAGCCCTGAGGGGGCGGCGTCGCTGCGACCGCGTTCGCAACCGAGCGCGCCTCAGTGCGCGTGCGGGTCCGGCGGCGGGAGTTCGAGCAGCGACGACGCGGCGGGCTCGGCGGGCGGTTCGGAACACGGCGCGGGGGCGGGGTGCACGTGGTAGTGGGCGGTGATCGTGGCGCCGCGCTCGCGCCAGTACGCGAGCAGCCAGCGTTCGATCCGGCGGCTCAGCCACCAGCGTCCGGGCGGCAGCAGCAGCACGAGTCCGAGCGCGTCGGAGACAAAGCCCGGCAGCACGAGCAGCAGCCCGCCGAACAGCCGCGGGAGCGATCCGGCGATCGCGTCGAGCGGCGGTGGCTCGATCTCGCCCCGCTGCTGCGTCTCGTCGACCCAGCGCAGCAGTTGCCACAGCAACACGATGCCCTCGAGCCGCAGCAGCAGCAGCCCGAGCAGCGAGGTGCCGAAGAACAGCGCCACCGTGGCGAGCACCCCGATCTGCTGGCCCACGACCACGATGGCGGCGACCTCGGCAACCACCCACAGCATGACGATCCAGCCGGCCATGGCTCCATGGTCGCGGGCGGGAGCGCGCGGCGCAAGAGCGCACGTGGCGGTCGCGGACTCGGACCACGATGAGACGACGGCCCGCCGCGGCGAGGCGGCGGGCCGTGCGGTGTGGGGCGTTTGCGATCGGGTCAGCGCTTGATCGCGTTCTTCAGGCCGGTGCCGGCCGAGAAGCCCACGGTCTTGCTCGCCTTGATCCGGATCTTCTCGCCGGTCTGCGGGTTGCGGCCCCAGCGCGCGGCGCGCTTGCGGACGGTGAACGACCCGAAACCGACGAGCTGGACCTTGCCGTCCTTCTTGAGCCCCTTGGTGATGCCGGCGATCACGGCGTTGACGGCGCGCTCGGCGGCCGCCTTCGACTCGATGCCCCGGTCTTTCGCCACGAGTTCGATCAGCTGCTGCTTGTTCATCGTCTCTCTCCCCTTCTCCGGCGTCGGGCTGCTCCCGGCGTGCCCACCATCCGCAGCGGGCAGTTGATCTCGCACCGGGGGCTGCGTGGCTGGCCCGCGCCCAACCTGCACCGCGGCGACAGCGCGTCGGCACTGCAACGTTGCGACACGCGCCGCTGTGAAGTCTGTATGCACAAGGGGTCCGACAGGGTCAACCGCACAAACCGCGCAACCACGCGGGTTCGCGGCCGACAGACCGCCAGCACACGTCGCAACCAACGGAGAGCCAACGCGTTGCGACGCCAGCCCGCCATTTCGCCTGCCGTCACCGTGCACGCACCCGTCGCCCCCTGGGGCGTCTCCCCGGGGCTGCATGGGGTCCCGCGCCGAAAGGGCTCCGCGGTGGATCCGCGGGCCGCGCCGCGGTTCCGGAGCTTCAGGCCGACTCCGACTCGATCCCGCGGGCGATCACGATATCGATCAGCGATCGTCGCGCCGCCTCGGCCGCGGTGTCGACGGCCACGAGGCGCAGACCCGCGAGCGTGCTTGGCGACAGTGCGCGCACGAGCGCGCCGTGGCTCACCGCGGGCACGAGCACCGTGCGGATCCCGCAACGGCCCGCCGCGAGCACCATCTCGGGAAGCCCCTCGATGGGGGTCAGTTCCCCCCGCAGCGTCAGGCCTCCGACCGCGGCCACGTCGGGACGCACGGGGCGGTCGCTCGCGAGCGAAGCGAGCGCGAGCAGGGCGGCGAGATCGAGTCCGGCGCGAGCCGATTCATCGAGGGTTGTGGGCGAGGCGAGGCCCACGCGCACACGCTCGGGTCGCAGCGAGTCGGGATCGACGCGCAGTTGCTGCGCGTGGCTGCGAACGAAGGCGAACGCGGCGGCGAGCGCCTCGGCGCGCACTCCGGTGGGGAACGCGGGTAGGGTGTGGGCCGGTTCGGCCTGCAGCGCCTCGACCCACGTGACCCGGCCGCCCTCGACGGTGCGCGCGAGGCCGGCTGCCCGCCCGACCTCGGCTCGCCGCTGCGCGCTCCCGACGACCGTCTCCGGGGCGGGCGGCCCGAGCAGGGGCTCGAGTTCGTGGTGCGAGAACTCGCCGGGCGGACGCTCTCCGAGCGCGATCTGGGCGCCCACCCGCCGGAAGATGGTGGTGATCAGGCGTCGCAGCCGCCGCACCCCCGGCTCGAGGTCATAGCGGTCCACGAGCGCTTCGAGCACCCCCTCCCCGAGGCGC
>RFJN01000221.1 GCA_003694875.1 Planctomycetota bacterium
GAAGAAGGCCGCTGCGAAGAAGAAGAAGGGCGGCTCCGCGAAGAAGCCGGCCACGAAGAAACCCGCCAAAAAGAGCCCGACGAAGAAGAAGGCGACGAAGAAGAAGAGCAGCGGGCGGCAGAAGAAGCCGAAGAAGCAGGGCGGCGAGGGATAGGGGGCGGGCGCCGCGCCGCGGCTCAGTAGGCGAGCCCCACCGAGAAGTGCAGCGCCCAGCGCTCCTCGTCGCGGCGCGGCTTGGGGTTCACCCCGAGATCGAGCCGCAGCGGACCGACCGGCAGCGCGTAGCGCAGCCCGGCGCCGACGGCGTGGCGCACGTCCTTGCGCTCGAACAGATCCTCGGCGAGCACGCTCACCCGCCCCGCGTCGTAGAACAGCGCGAAGCCGAACTTGCGCCACAGCCGCTGGCGCAGCTCCGCCGAGGCGACCCACATGCCCTCGCCGCCCACCGGCTTGCCGCGCGCGTCGGTCGGCCCGAGCCGATCCTGGCGAAACGAGCGCACCGTGTTCTCCCCGCCGTTGAAGAAGCGCTGCTGCAGCGGCACCTCGTCGCCGCCGGTGGGGAAGATCAGCCCCGCGCTGCCGCCGAGCGCGAGCACGGTGAACGGGGTGAGCGGAAGGTAGGCGGCCGCGCGTGCGCGCAGCCGCACGTAGTCGAAGCCCGATCCGATCGCCTCCCCGCCCCACTCGCCGCTCAGCCGCAGCACCGCCCCGCGCGAGGGGAGCAGCGGGTTGTCGCGCACGTCCCAGCTCGGGGCGATCTCGAACGCGGAGGTGTCGAGCTGCGCGTCGCTCGCCGGGATCTCGTCTTCGGCGATCTCGACGCTGTGCAGCCGCGTGCGGGCGAAGCGCCAGGCGAGCTGGGTGAAGAGCGAGCCGGTCCAGCGGTGCGAGAGCGTCACCGCCGCACCGCGCTCGACGATCGTGTAGCTCGGCTCCTCGCGCCGCTTCCAGTAGCCGCTGAGATCGCCCACCGTGTCGTCGCCGAACAGCAGCGGGTCGGTCAGTCCGCCCGCCACGTACGCCGCGCGCACCGCCGCCTTGCCCTCGAGATACACCTGTCGGCCGGTGCCGAGCACGTTGCGGTGCCGCAGCCCGAGGCGTATGCGCGCGAGCTCGTACGAGCCGTAGCCGGGCTCGACGTAGAACTCGATCGCGGGCGTCTCCTCGAGCTGCACGTGCAGCACCGCGCGCTGCGGATCGTCCGCTTCCGGCTCGAGCGAGAGCGTGGCGCGCCGGAACAGCCCGGTGCGCAGCAGCCGGCGCTCGCTCTCGCGTTCGGCCGACGCGGTCCACAGCGCGCCCGGCTGCAGCGTGAGGCGGTTGCGGACCAGCCACCGGCGGGTGCGACGGTTGCCCGTGATCCGGATCCGGCTCACGTGCACCTGCGGGCCCGGCTCGAGCAAGAGCAGCACGTGCACCTGGCCGCGCTGCTCGTCGAACTGCTCGAGCGCCTGCACCTGCGCGTCCGGATAGCCGGCGTCGCGCAGCGCCTCGCGCACGGCGTTGCGGATGCGGAAGACCCGGCGCGGGGTGTAGGGCTGGTGCAGCTGATCGGCATACGTGCGCGCGAGCTTGTTGGCCGGCAGGGGCAGGGTGCCGAGAAGCTCGACGTCGGCCACGTGGAACCTGGTGCCCTCGACGATCTCGTAGCGCAGATCGACCCGGCTGCGGTCCCACGACCAGCGAAGCTGCGGACCGCGCACCTCGACGCGGTAGTAGCCGAGCAGCCGGTACGCGTTGGCGATCTTGCGCGCGGCCGCGCGCGCCTCGTCCTCGACGAAGTAGCGTGCACCGGTGCCGAGCAGCCCCGCGCGCGGGCCGTCCACGAGCGCGGCGAGCTGTTCGTCGTCGAAGACGTGGTTGCCCTCGAACCGGATCGAGCCGATCCGCACCCGCGGCCCCTCGGCCACGATGAACCGCAGCCGCACCCGCTGCGCGTCGCTGTGCACGATCTGCCACACCACGCGTGCGTGCGCGAAGCCCTGCGAGCGGTAGTAGCCCTCGACCGCGAAGGCGGCATCGTCGGCGATCGCGCGCTCGCGCTCCCGCTCGGTGCGCAGCTCCGCGAGCAGCTCGTCGATCTGCTTCACGAGCCGCGACTTCGGGAACGCGTGCACCCCGCGCCAGCGGGTCTCCACCCGCCGTGCCGCCGGCGCTCCGGCAACCGGGGCGCTGCGGCAGCCCGGCGCAGCGAGCACGAGCAGCGAGACGGCGGCGACGAGCAGAAGCGTACGCATGGCGTCACCGGAAGCGGAACACGAGCCGCAGACCGCCGCCGAAGTGGTCGTAGGCGTCCTGTTCGGCGGTGAGGTAGACGGTGTCGCGCGAGGTGAGCCAGTGGTCGGCGATCCGGAAGCGCGCCTCGATGGTCTCGCCGCCCGAGCGCGTGACGTCGCGGCCGAACTCGAGTGTGAGCCGGTCGAGCAGGCTCTCGCCCGCCTCGGCCGACTCGCTGTCGAGCAGCGCCGCAAGCACGTCCTTCGCCACGTAGAGTGCGATCGCGCGCCCCGCCCGCAGGCCCGTGCGCCCGAGCTGGTCCTCGCGCGGCGGCCGCCCCGTGAGCAGCAGCGTGAGCAGATCGGTCTGCTCGAGCGCGGGCACGGAGGCGAGGGTGATCTCGGGCTGGTCGTAGCTGCCCTCCACCTCGATCGTGATGTCGTAGCCGAGCATGCGCGTGTGGCCATGCAGCA
>RFJN01000222.1 GCA_003694875.1 Planctomycetota bacterium
GACCGGGGGGCCGACGCGGCGGGAGCGCCGGGGAGGAGGGGACGTGTACATCGCCTTTCTGATCGTGCTCGGTGGTCTCGGGCTCGGCCTGCTCGCGGTCGACCGAACCCGGCAGCGGCGGCTCGCGCGGGCCGCGGCGTGCTTTCTCGCCGAACGCGCGCTCGAGGACCGGCTGTGCCGTTTCGACGTGGTGGCGGTGGGCCGCGGCCCCGACGCAACGGCCGAGGTGCTGCACCACGTGCCGTGCGCGTTCTGGTGCGACCGCTAGGCTCGTTCACCGCCGCGCGGCGAACGGCGACAGACGGCGAGCGCAGTCCATTGTCCGGGCGCTGTCGGTGCGCTAGACTGCGCGCCATGCGAAGCGTCGTGTGCCGACAGCTCGGGTTCGCGCTGCTTGCGGTGCTCGTCGGTCTCGCGCCCGTCGGCGCGGCCGCACACCGGGCGGCCGCGGCCGCACACCGGCAGCGCGCGGCCCACGCCTGCGGCCTCGCGCATGCGCACGCCGACGCCGCGCCCCACCCGGCGGACTGCCCGCTGTGCGCCCTCGCCTCGCGGCGGGCGCCGGTCGCCACGGCACTCCCCTTCACGATCGGCGACACGCGCTGCCACCGGCTGCCGGGGCTCCGGCCCCGCCCCGCGGCGCAGCGGCCCGCCGAGCGGCCCCGCGGCCGCAGTCCCCCCGCCTCTCCTCTCGCCTGACGCCAGCGTCCGCGCCCGCGTGGGCGGCGCGGACTCTCACACCGTAGCGGCGAGCGGCCGCGCCTCGTGCGCCCGTCGCCGCCGAGCGAGAGGAAACTGCCATGTCGACACCCCACCGGGGTGGGCGCGCGGTGCGTTCGACCGCGCTGCCCGTGCTGTTGCTGCTGTTGGCCGTGTGCGCACCGGGCGCACGCGCCGAAGGAAACCACGACGAACTCGAATCGCTGCGCCGCGCGTTCGACCGCTATCGCGCCGCCACCGAGCGGCGGCTCGCCGAGCTCGAGGCCCGGCAGACCGCCGGAGCGAAGGAGGAGGCGGCGGGCGAGGACGCCGAGCTCGAGGCGCTGCGGGCGGCCGCCGAAGAAGAGGCGAGCGGCGCACCGGCCGCGTCCACCGCCGGTCCGAACGCCTCCCCGGCCGGCGGCGGCTGGAGTTCGCAGTGGCTCAACGCCTTCAATCCGCGCATCACGGCGTTCGGTGACGCGCTCGCCCCGATCGAGCTCACCGGGGCCGAGAGCGACACCGACGATCGCTTCAGCCTGCGCGAGGCGGAACTGGACTTCCGCGCGGCCGTCAACCCCTACGCGTCCGCCGTACTGATCGCCTCGCTCGGAGAGGAGGCGCCGGGCGAGTACGGCGCGAGCGTCGAGGAGGGCTACATCACGCTCGACGCCCTGCCGTGGGGGCTGCGCGCGAAGATCGGACGCTTCCTGCCGCAGGTGGGCAACGTCAATCGTCTGCACACCCATGACCTGCCGTGGCCCACCCGTCCCTACGCGAGCCAGGACCTCGTCGGCGGCGACGAAGGCTGGAAGGACAACGGACTTGCGCTCTCGTGGCTCTCGCCGCCGCTGGGCCCCCTCGCGTTCACGATCACGGGCTGGGCGCTCACCGGCGAGAACGCGGTCGGCCTGAGTTCCGGTCCGTCCGATCGGCCCACGTGGATGGGGCGGCTCGAGGCGCACCTCGACTTCAACGGCCGGACCATGATCACCCTCGGCGGCAACCTGCGCTTCGGCTACGCCGACACGCGAGCGCGGCTCGAAAGCGTGCTCGCCGCCGGAGACCTGCTCGTGCAGCACAAGCCCGACGCGTGGACCTCGGTGGTCGCGTTCGGAGAGCTGTACTCGCTCGAGGCCGAGACCCCCACGGGCAGGGACCACGGCTTCGGCGCGTGGTGCGGTCTGCAGCTGCAGCCCGCGCTCGGCAGGCTGTGGTCCCCGTTGCGCGACACCTACTTCGGGCTGCGCTACGACGTGTCGGACTACGACGAGCAGACCGAGGGCGCACGCCAGTGGGCGCTCGGCGCCTACGCGTCCTTCTACAGTTCGGAGTTCCTCCGCTTCCGCGTGGGCCTCGAGCACCGCGAGCGGGACCGAAGTTTCGGGCGACCCGACGAGGACCGGGTCTATCTGCAGCTCACGTTCGTCTTCGGCTCGCACCCGGTCGAGCCGTTCTGGGTCAACCGCTGAGAGGAGTGCCATCGCCATGCACAAGCCAGTTCGCACAAGGAACCCGATCCTGCCGATCGCGGCGAGCGCACTTGTCGTCGCTCTCGGCGCCTCGCCCCGCAGCAGCGCCGCCGACGAGAACCGGCGTCTCGAGGTGGTCTGCACCCTTCCGCACCTCGCCTCGCTCACCGAACAGATCGGGGGCGAGCGGGTCCACGTCGAGACGCTCTCGGACGGGCGGATCGATCCGCACTTCGTGGTGCCCACCCCGGGGCTCATGGCGCGCGCCTCGAAGGCGGACCTGTTCGTCGAGGTGGGCGCGAGCCTCGAGCTGTGGACGGAACGGGTGATCGACGGCGCGCGCAACCCGCGCATTCGCGTGGGGCAGCCCGGCCACGTCTACGCCTACGAGGGGGTGCGCATGATCGAGGTGCCCAAGGTCATGTCGCGCGCCGGCGGCGACGTGCACCCGCAGGGCAACCCGCACATCTGGTTCGATCCGTACAACGCGATCGTCATGGCGCGCAACATCGCCGCCGGACTGCAGCGGGTCGACCCCGCGGGCGAGAGCGACTACAAGGCCCGGCTCGCGGCGTTCGAGCAACGGGTCGCCGAGGCGTACTTCGGGCCGGAGCTGCTGCGGCTGCTCGGCCCGGAGCTGCTGTGGCGACTGCAGCGCAGCGGCAAGCTGCGCGGCTTTCTCGAGAAGCGGCGCTACAAGGGCAAGCCGCTCGGGGCGTACGCGGGCGGCTGGCTCGGCCGCATGTGGCCGCACCGCGGCACGCCGTTCGTCAGCTACCACCGCATGTGGGGCTACTTCGCGCGCGCGTTCTTCGTCGAGCAGGCGGGGCAGCTCGAGCCCAAGCCCGGGATCCCGCCCACCCCGGGCCACCTCGCCGATCTCGAGGCGAGCGCGCGGGCGCGCGGGGTGCGGATCGTGCTGTGCGCCCCCTACTACGACCTCGCCAAGGCGCGGGCGTTCGCAAAGCGCATAGGCGGCCGGGCGGTCGAGTTCCCCACCGAGCCGCACTGGCCCGAGCAGAGCTGGTTCGATCTGCTCGACACGCTGACGAAGCGCTTCGCCGAGGCGGCGGAGACGGCGCGGTGAGCGGCGGGAGCGAGCGCGCGCTGATCGCGCTGCGCGACGTCACGCTCGGCTACGGCCGGCGCGTGGTGGTGCGCGACGCCTCGCTGGCGGTGGGCCCCGGGGACTTCGTCGGTCTCGTGGGGCCCAACGGCGCCGGCAAGACGACGCTGTTGCGCGCCATGCTGGGGCTGTTGCGCCCGAAGGCGGGGCGGGTCGAGCGCGCGCCGGCGCTGCGACTCGGCTACGTGCCGCAGCGGCAGGTGATCGATCCGATCTATCCGCTCACCGTGCGCGACATCGTCGCCATGGGGCGGTACGGCGAACTCGGGGCGCGGGGACGCTGGCGCCCCCGGGACGAGGCGCTCGTGACGCAGGCGCTCGAGCAGGTCGGCATGCGGGAGCACGCCGATCGCGCCTATCGCGAGCTTTCGGGCGGGCAGAAGCAGCGCGCGGTGCTCGCGCGCGCGCTCGCCGCCCGTCCGAATCTGCTCGTGCTCGACGAGCCCACCAACGACATGGACGTGCGGGCCGAGAGCGAGGTCATGGCGCTGCTGCACGCGCTGCGCCGCGAGCACGGCGTCGCGATCGTCATGGTCTCGCACCTGCTGCAGGTCGTGGCGAACCACGTCGAGACGCTCGCCCTGCTCGTGGACGGCCGGCTCGAGGTCGGGCCGGCCGGGGACATGCTGCGCACCGAGGTGCTGAGCGCGCTGTTCCACCACCACGTCGAGGTCGTGCGGGTGGACGGTCGGGTGGCGGTGTTCACCGACGCGCCCGAGCACGAGGCCGGTGCGCTCGCGGCCAGACGGGAGGGATCGTCGTGACGAGTGCGGCCCTGCAACCGTTTCAGTTCTTCAGCGTCAACTACCTCGCGCTCGTGCTGATCGCGGCGCTGTGCGCAACCGCGGGCGTCTTCGTGGTATGCCGCCGCGTGGTGTTCATAGGCCTCGCGCTCGTCGAGTCGGCCGCGCTCGGGGTGGGCTTCGCGTTCTGGTCGTTCGGCTGGATCGCGGCGGCGGGCACCCTCGGTGCGTGGTGGCACACCGCAGGGGTACCGCTCAGTGCGGTCGTCTTCGCGCTTCTCGGCACGCTCGTGTTCTCCTGGCAGCCGCGCGGCGGCCGCGTCTCGGGCGAGGCGGTAGTGGGTGCGGGATACGCCGTGGCGGCCGGTCTCGCGCTGCTGCTCGTGTGGAACAGCGCCGAGGGGCTCGAGGAGCTGCAGCACCTGTTGCGGGGGGATGTGCTGTTTGTGCGCCCGAGCCAGGTCATGGCACTCGGGGGGCTCGTGCTGGCGGTCTTCGGCGCGCTCGCGCTGTGGCACCGCCCGGTGCTGTTCAGCCTCTTCGATCCCGACATGGCCGCCTCGCTGGGCTTCCGCGCGGGCGCGTGGCAGCGGGCGACGTTCCTGGCGATCGGGCTCGTGATCTCGCTCTCGGCCTGGACCGGTGGCGCGCTGCTGGTCTTCGCCATGCTGGTGTTGCCGGCGGTCGGCGCGCTCGCACTCGCGGACCGGTTCTGGCAGGCGGTGCGCCTGGCGATCGCGTTCGCGGTCACCGCGGTCACGCTCGGGTTCTGGCTCGCCGCCCATTACAACGACCCCACCCCGCCGGCGGTGATCGCGGTCGCGCTGGGGCTGCTCGTGACGGGCGCTCTCGAGACCCGGTTCGGGCTGCGGGGGCTCGGGCGGGGGGTGCTCGCGGCGGGAGCGCTCGGAACGCTGCTGTGCGTGGCGGTCGCGGCCGCCGATCAGCTCGGCCACCCGCTGCTGCCCAGGCAGCAGACCAGTTCCGGGGCCGTGGCGCGTGCGTCGCACGAGCACCGGCACCCTGCCGGCGACAGCAGCCTCGACAAGGTGCGGGCGCGACTGCACGCGGCCGAGCCCGACACGCGGCTTGCGGCGGTGCGTGCGCTGTGCGCGCGCGGGGACCTGCAGGCGGCCGCCCTGCTGCACGAGGCGCTCGGCGACGAGGACGCCACCGTCGTGGCGGCGGCTCTCGAGGCGCTCGGCACCTGCTCCGACCGCGCGCGGTCGGCCGACGCGGTGGCGCGTGCGGCCGCGCGCCTGTCTCCCGACCTGCAGCTCGAGGCGGCGCGGCTGCTGCTCGGCTGGAACGATCCGCGCGGGATCGAACGGCTGCTCGCGATCCTCGCCTCGCCGGACGCGGCGCCGTTCGTGCGCTCGGATGCGGTCGCGCTGTTGCGCGAGCACGCGCGCACGCGCTTCGACTACGACCCCTTCGCACCGCCGGACAGCCAGGCCAACCGGAGCGCGATCGCCGCGTGGCGCCACTGGTTCGAGGAGCATGCGCGGGGTGGCGAGAGCCGGTGAGCGCTGGCGGCGCGTCCGCGCGGGGCGCACGAACCCCGTGAACACTCTACCGAGATCGATCTCTCCTCGTTCGCTCGCACAACACGGCGCCGATCCGGCCTGCGATGCGCCTTCCGGGGCGAGGAGTCAAGTTGCTGCGCACGAGTGAAGTTGCGGGTCGGGGTGGGCCGCCAGGACGATGCTGTACAGTTCTCACCGTAACCTTCGCAGCCGTAGTACGGCTCGTGGCATACGACTGCGGTCCCGCACCGGCAACGAAGCGCTCGCGACACGCGAGGCAAGTCGGCTTGCCACGGCTCCGAACTCTACCGGAGCGCTCGTGCAACGCGATCCACGCAACGCCGCACAACAGGGACGGCGCTGGTATTCACCCGAGATGCAGCTTCCACAACTTACTACTCGAACGTTGGTTGCGAAAGAGCGAGAGACCGATTTCCGAGAACGCTTTTCGGCCGTTTCGGAACCCCGTCGCGCCTCGAGCACGGCCGGGGGCGCAGAGAAGTGAAGTCCGTGTCTCGGCGAGAACCTAGGAGATTTCCCCGATACAGTGCCGGCGCGCAGCCCGACGTCATGGCCGGGCGCGCCACCAGCGGCTGTAGCGGGTGATCTCCTCCCGGCTGTGGAACACGGTCGGGTCGGCGAGACCGGCCCGCAGCGCCCCGGTCTCGGGGGGCAGCGCACCGGCTGCAACCCGCTGCGCGATCGCGTCCACGAGCGCCCACCACGTGTGCGCCAGCACCCGCGTGGGCGGGCGCGGCCCGATCCAGCGCAGCCGGTCGGCGACCAGCCGGTAGCCCGCCTCGGGGGTGAGCAGGTCGAGCCCGAGCGCGAGGCGTGCCTGTTCGCGCTCGCGCAGGCGCGCGAGGGTGTCGGCGAGCCGCAGCCCCGGCTCGGGCGCCTCGAGCCGCTCCCCCATGCGCAGCGCCGCGCGCGACAGCTCGCTCGGCCCCCGAGCGCTGCGCCGTCCCGCCCGCCGCAGCGTCC
>RFJN01000223.1 GCA_003694875.1 Planctomycetota bacterium
ACCGAAAGCTATCTGCGCATCGACCGCGTCCTCGAGGCGGCGCGCCGCGCCGGCGCCGACGCGATCCACCCCGGCTACGGCTTCCTCGCCGAGAACGCCGCGTTCGCCGACGCGTGCCGCGAGGCGGGACTGCGCTTCTGTGGTCCGAGCGGCGACGCCATGCGCCTCATGGGCGACAAGGTCGCCGCGCGCCGCGAGGCGAGCGCGGCCGGGGTGCCGATCGCCGCCGGCGGCCTCGAGCCGGTGCGCGATCTCGACGACCTGCGCAGCCGCGCCGAACGGACCGGGTTCCCGCTGCTGCTCAAGGCGGCGGCCGGCGGCGGCGGCAAGGGCATCCGGGTGGTGCAGCGGCCCGACGAGCTCGAGCAGGCGTTTGCCCGCGCGAGCGGCGAGGCGCGCGCCGCCTTCGGCGACGGCGCGGTCTACGTCGAGCGCTTCATCCCGTCCGCCCGCCACGTCGAGGTGCAGGTGCTCGCCGACGCGCACGGCAACGTGATCCATCTCGGCGAGCGCGAGTGCTCGCTGCAGCGGCGCAACCAGAAACTCGTCGAGGAGAGCCCCTCGCCCTCGATCAGCGCCGCGCTGCGCGAGCGGCTGTGCGACGCCGCGGTCGCACTCACCCGGCGGATCGGCTACGAGAGCGCCGGTACGATCGAGTTTCTCGTCGAGGGGGCGGGCAGCGACGACGAGCGGTTCTACTTCATGGAGATGAACACCCGCCTGCAGGTCGAGCACCCGGTCACCGAGATGGTCACCGGCGTGGACCTCGTGCGCGAACAGATCCGCATCGCGTCCGGCGCCACGCTCGGGCTTCGGCAGGACGAGGTCCGTTTCCGGGGGGCTGCGATCGAGACGCGGATCTACGCCGAGGATCCCGCCCACGGCTTCCGCCCCTCGGTGGGGCGGGTGCGCACGCTCGAGCTGCCGGCCGGACCCGGCACACGCGTCGACTTCGGACTCGCGGCCGGCGACGAGGTCAGCCCCTACTACGACCCCATGGTGGGCAAGCTCATCGCGTGGGGCGCCGATCGTGCCGAGGCCACCGAACGCATGCTGCGGGCGCTCGGAGAGCTGCGGATCGTCGGTGTCGAGACCACCGCCGGGCTGCTCACGGCCCTGCTGCGTTCGGACGCCTTCCGGACCGCCGCCTTCGACACGCGCTTTCTCGAGCCGTTCACCGAGCGGCTCGTGCACACCCCGCCGGACCGCGACGCGCTGCGCCCGGTGGCGATCGCCGCCGCGATTCGCGCCGCGACGCGCGAGGCGAACCGCTCGCGCGACGGCGCGGAGCCGTGTCGCGACGCGCTGCGCCCGTGGGCACGGCTCGCGCGGCTGCAACAGATCGGCGCCTCGGCGCTGTGAGCCCCCGTACAACGGAGAGCCGGCCATGCGCTACCACGTACACTGCGGACAGGAGAGCTTCGAGATCGAGCTCGAACAGCCCGATCCCACCGCCGGCGCCGACCGCTGGCGCGTGCGCGTCGACGGCGAGGAGCACGAGGTGCGCTTCTGGCCCCGTGGACAGGACGGCGCCACGATGCTGCTCGGCGACGCGGTGGCGCGCTATGACTTCGTGCCCCACAACGGGAGTCTCACCGTCCACGACGGGCGGCAGGCGCACGAGCTGCGGGTGCTGAGCGAGAGGGAACAGATCGCCGAAGCGCTGTTCGGCGGCCCCGGCGAATCGGGTGAGGACGGCGGCGAGGTGCGCGCGGTCATGCCCGGGGTGGTGCGGCGGGTGTTGATCGAGGTGGGCGCGCGCGTGCGCGCCGACGAGCCGCTTCTGATCATCGAGGCCATGAAGATGGAGAACGAGGTGCGAGCGAGCGCGGGCGGGATCGTCGAACGGATCGAGGTGACGCCCGACGACACGGTCGAGACCGGCCAGCTCTTGCTCACGCTCGCACCGGCGTCCGAGGACGACGAGACATGAGCGAGACGGCGGCCACTCCGGTGACCGAGGCGCAGGTGCTCGAGGCGCTGCGCGTGGTGCAGGATCCGGACCTGCACAAGGATATCGTGACGCTCGGGTTCGTGAAGAACGTGCGGATCTGTGGCGGACAGGTCGCGTTCGACGTGGAGCTGACCACCCCCGCCTGTCCCGTCAAGGACCGGCTGCGCGAGCAGGCCCGCGAGGCGGTGGCGGCGCTGCCCGGCGTGGAACGCGTCGAGGTGCGCATGACCGCGCGCGTGCGCAGCGCCATGCCGAGTCGCGGCAACGTGCTCGCGGGCGTGAAGAACGCGGTCGCGGTGGCGAGCGGCAAGGGCGGGGTCGGCAAGAGCACCGTCGCGGTCAACCTCGCGATCGCGCTCGCACGCACCGGCGCGCGCGTGGGCCTCATGGATGCGGACGTCTACGGCCCGAGCGTGCCGGTGCTGCTCGGCACCGACGCGGTGCGACCCGAGGTGCGCGGCGAGCGGATCCTGCCGATCGAGCGCCACGGGATCGCGTTCATGAGCATGGGGCTGCTCACCGGCAAGGACACCCCCGTGATCTGGCGCGGGCCCATGGCGACGCGGCTGATCCAGCAGTTTCTCGGCCAGGTCGCCTGGGGCGAGCTCGACTACCTGCTGATCGATCTGCCGCCGGGTACCGGGGATGTGCAGCTCACCCTGACCCAGAGCGCGCCGCTCACCGGTGCGGTCGTGGTGACCACGCCGCAGGATCTCGCGGTGGGCGTGACCCTGCGCGGGCTGCGCATGTTCGAGCAGGTGCAGGTGCCGGTGCTCGGGATCGTGGAGAACATGAGCGGCTTCGCGTGCCCGCACTGCGGCGAGCACACCGACGTGTTCGGCCATGGAACCGGCGAGCAGGCCGCGCGCGAGCTCGGCTATCCGTTCCTCGGCGCGGTGCCGATCGACCCGGCGCTCTCGCGCGCCGGCGACGCGGGCGAGCCGCTGCTCGTGCGCGACGAGGCGAGCGGCAGCCCCGCACGCGCCGCGTTCGAGCGGATCGCCGAGCAGCTCGCCGCCCGGGTGAGCGTGGTGAACGAGCAGACCGCCGCCACCCTGTTCCACCCGCGCCAGGTCCGCAGCGACGGGCGCAGCTTCATGATCGAGTGGAGCGACGGGGCGATCTCGCGGATCGACTACCACGCGCTGCGGCTCGGCTGCCCGTGCGCCATGTGCGTCGACGAGTGGACGGGCGAACGGCGCGTGAGCGCGGGCGAGATCCCCGAGGACATCGACCTCGTCGAGGTGAAGCCGGTGGGCCGCTACGCGCTCAACCTCGTGTGGAGCGACGGACACGCCACCGGCATCTACACCTTCGACCGGCTGCGGGAGCTCGGCGAGACGGAGCCCGCGGAGTCGGCCGCGGGCTGAGGCGCGGGCGCCGACGCCCGCGAACGCGCGGGCGGTGCAACGCCCCGCCCGCACCAACCACGAAGGTGACCCGCCCTTGCACCGCCCCGTCCCCGCGGCAAGCGGTGGGTGCGCGACGCGGGCAACCCCACGCCCGACGCGCGCGCTGGCCGGGCGGAAGCTGGCACGGCGGCGACCCGCCCGGACAGCTCCTGACGAGAGGATCGAGAGTCACCGCAGCGCTCAGCCGCCGAACACGGCCGGCGCCGCACCGCGCCAGGCCAGCCACAGCGTCAGCGCACCGATCGCGATCCGGTAGAGCATGAAC
>RFJN01000224.1 GCA_003694875.1 Planctomycetota bacterium
CGCTCGTAGATCGCGTCGGCGTCCTGCAGCTCCACGATGTGGCCGCCGCGATCCTCGCGCAACAGCCGCTCGCGCTCCTCGCCCTCGTACAGCTTGGCGAGCACGTGGTTGGGCGCCATCACCGCCACCCGGTCCGAGATGTAGCGCACCACCGCGAGGTCGTGGCTGATGAAGATGTACGTCAGGCCCAGCTCGTCCTGCAGATCGAGCAGCAGGTTCACCACCCCCGCCTGGATCGAGACGTCGAGCGCGCTCACCGACTCGTCGCACACGATGAACTCCGGCTCGGCCGCGAGCGCACGCGCGATGCAGATCCGCTGCCGCTGCCCGCCGGAGAACTCGTGCGGGTAGCGGCCGAGGTGCTCGGTCCCGAGCCCCACGCGCTCGAGCAGCTGCGCCGCCCGGTCGCGCCGCGCCCCCCGCCCCGGGTGCAGCCCGAACACCTCCATGGGCTCGATCAGCGTCTGCTCGATGCTCATGCGCGGATTGAGCGAGCTGTACGGATCCTGGAAGATGATCTGCATGCGCCGGCGCATGGCGCGCAGCGCGCCGCGTCCGAGCGCGGTGACGTCGGTGCCGTCGTACACGATCCGACCCTCGCGCGGCTCGACGAGCCGGAGGATCGTGCGCCCGAGCGTGGTCTTGCCGCAGCCCGACTCCCCCACGAGCCCGAGCGTCTCGCCGCGACGCACCGTCAGATCGACCCCGTCCACCGCCTTTACGTAGCCGACGGTGCGCTGCAGCACCCCGCGCGTGATCGGGAACCAGGTGCGCAGCCCCTCGAGCACGAGCAGCGGCTCACCGAAGCCGGGCATGTCCTCGCGCCGGCGCGTGGCCTTGCCCGGGTAGTCGATCTCGAGCGCGGGATCGGTCGGATCGAGCGTGAGCCCACGCTTCTCGGCGCGGATGAAGTCGACGATCGTGGGCAGCCGCTCCGCACGCGTCTCGAGCGTGGGCCGGCATGCGATCAGCCCCTTGGTGTAGGGGTGGCGCGGGTCGGTGAAGATGTCGAGCACCGAGCCGAACTCGACGATGTGCCCGCCCCGGTCGAAAACCGACGGATCGTCGACCTCGATGCCGGCGTACAGCTCGCGCAGCGTCGAGCCCGGACACATGACGGCCACGTAGTCGGTCACCTCGGCCACCACGCCGAGATCGTGCGTGATGAACAGCACCGCCATGTTGCGCTCGCGCTGCAGCCGTCCGATCAGCTCGAGGATCTGCTTCTGGATCGTGACGTCGAGCGCGGTGGTCGGCTCGTCGCAGATCAGCAGCTTCGGATCGCAGGCGAGCGCCATGGCGATCATGACCCGCTGCTTCATGCCGCCGGACAGCTCGTGCGGATACTGCCGCGCGCGGCGGGCGGGCTGCGGGATGCCCACCTCGTCGAGCAGCTCGATCGCCCGCCGTCTCGCCTCCGCCCAGCTCGTCCCCTTGTGCACCACGATCGCCTCGGCGACCTGGTCGCCGCAGCGGAACACCGGGTTGAGGCTCGTCATGGGCTCCTGGAAGATGAAGGCGATCTCGTCACCGCGATAGCGCGGCATCTGCTCGATGGGGATCTTCGCGAGATCGACCGTCTGCTCCTTGCCGCGCCAGGTGATCGTGCCGCTCTCGATGCGCGCGATCGACTCCGGGATCAGACGCACGATCGAGTACGCGGTGACCGACTTGCCCGAGCCCGACTCGCCCACGAGCCCGAGCGTGCGCCCCTCGGGCACCGCCAGCGAGATCCCGTCGACCGCCTTGACCAGGCCCTCCTCGGTGTGGAACCACGTGCGCAGCTCGTCGATCTCGAGCAGCGGTCTGCCCGTGCGCGCCGCCTCGGCGCCGGGGTGGACGTAGCAGCCGGCGTGCAGCATGGAACGCCTCCTCGATCGCGAACGCGCCGCTCAGCGCAGCCGCGCATACTCCTTGGGGTCGAACGCCTCGCGCACCGCCTCGCCGATCATCACGACACAGAACAGCGTCACGGCGAACGCGATCACGGGGATGATCACGAGCTCGGGGTAGTTCTTCACGTTGTCCGCCCCCTGCCGCAGCAGCCGCCCCCAGCTCGGGGTGCTCGGCGGCAGGCCGAAGCCGAGGTAGTCGAGCGAGACGAGGGCGCCTATGTAGGCCACGATGTCGAAGGGCAGAAACGTCACCACCGGCACGAGCGCGTTGGGCAGGATGTGCCGACGCATGATCTTGGTGTCTCGCAGCCCGATCGCGCGCGCGGCCTGCACGTAGTCGCGCGACCGCTCGCGATAGAACTCGCCGCGCACGGTGTAGGTGATCCCGAGCCACGAGCGCAACACGATCAAGAGCACCGCGAGCGCCAGGAAGCCCGGGTTGATCACGCTCGCAAGGATCATGATCGTGAACAGGAAGGGGATCGAGCTCCAGACCTCGATCACGCGCTGCACCGCGATGTCGATCCAGCCGCCGAAGTATCCCATGATCCCGCCCACACTCACCCCGATCGCGTAGCCGATCAGCGCCACCGCGAGCGCGAAGGCGAAGCTGACCCGGAAGCCGTACAGCAGCTGCGACAGCACGTCGCGCCCGTCGAAGTCGGTGCCGAGCAGCGGCCACATGCCCGCCGCGTTCGCCGGCCGGGCCCACACGGGCGGATACGGCGGCGAGCCCTCGTAGTTGAGCAGCAGCTCCCCCGGCGAGAAGGGGTAGGGCGGCATGACGATCGCGGCCTTGCCCGCCTCGAGTTCCCGCCGCAGCCGGCGGTAGGCGGCCGCCAGCCGGCGCTGCTCGGCGTACTCCTGCTGCTTCGCCTCGGGCAGCGGACTCGCCGGATCGTAGGTGAGTCCGCGCTCGCGCGCACTCGCCGCAAGCACCGCACGGAAGCGCTTCTCGTCCTGCGTGATCGCCGCCTCGACCGCCTGCGCCTCGGTCTCGAGCGTCGCGGGATCGGCCACCCACCGCGCGTACAGCCGGCCGTCGATCTCGCCGCCGCCGCGCTCGGCGAGCCCCACCTCGGGCCAGCGCACCTCGGCGTTGCGCTCGCGCCAGGGCGCGAACGTGTTGAGCCAGTCGGCGAGCGCCGGGTAGCGCACGAGTTCGCCGTAGCGCACGTACAGCGGCTTGTGGTTGACGGTGAGTTCGAGCACGAGGCTCGCGGCGAACGCGCTGCCGATCAGCACGAGCGAGATGTAGCCGCGGTGGATGCGCCGGAACCGCCGTACCCGCCGCGCGGTGAGCGGCGTGAGCTCCATGCGGAAGCCGAGCGCACGCCCGATCCGAACCACGATCGCGGGCGCGAGGTGGAACACCGCCGCGTAGGCGAGCAGCAGCACCCCGAACAACAGCAGCAGACGAACGGCGAGCACGGACGAGACTCCCGGTTGTCAGCGGCGGCGGGCGGCCGGCCGCCTCACTGGAAACGAATGCGCGGATCGATCCACGCCCAGATCAGGTCGCTCAGGATGTTGCCGAACAGCCGGATCAGGACCCCGAAGACGAGAATGCCGAGGATGATCGGATAGTCGCGCTGGATCACCGCCTCGTAGCCGAGCAGCCCCATGCCCGGGATGTTGCAGGTGTACTCGATCAGGAACGAGCCGGCGAACAGCAGCCCGATCGCGTTACCGATCCCGGCGGTGATCGGGATCAGCGAGTTGCGCAGCGCGTGCACGTAGATCACCCGCCGCTCGCTGAGCCCCTTGGCGAAGGCGGTGCGCACGTAGTCGGCGCCGAGGTTCTCCATGAGCGAGTTCTTCATGAGGATCGTCATGGTGGCGAAGCTGCCCACCATGTAACCGATCACGGGGATCAGCATGTGGCGGAAGCGGTCCCAGATCTGCTGCGGCAGCGTCATGTCGGCGAAGTGCTCCGACTGGAAGCCGCCGAGCGGGATCCAGTCGACGCGCACCGCGAGCGTGCTGAGCAGCAGCAGCGCCACGACGAAGCCGGGCATGGCGTAGCCGAGAAAGACCACGAACGAGCTCAGGGTGTCGAACCAGCTGCGGTGCCGGATCGCCTTGACGATCCCGAGCGGCACGCACACCAGCCACGTGAGCAGATAGCCCGTCAGTCCGAAGATGATCGAGACCTTGAACTTCGACGTGATCAATCGGAGCACCGGCTCGTTGTGCGTGTAGCTCGTGCCGAACTCGCCCTCGAGGATGCCCGCGAAACGCCGCTCGACCCGGTAGATCCGCCCCTCGTCGTCGATCTCGTAGCCGTGCTCGCGCGCCACCTCGTCGCGCTTGGCCTGCGCGAGCCGCAACGCGTCGAGCGCAGGTGCGATCTTCTCGAGCACCGCCGCCCGCTCGCTCGCCGCCGGCTCGGCGTCCGGATCGATCCGGCGCAGGAGGCGGACGCGCGTGTAGCCGAAGCCGCGGGAGGTCAGCAGCGCGATCAGCTCGTCGCGCGCGCCGATCCCCCGCGCCTCGAGCTCGCGCACCCGCTCGCGCAGATCGGCCGGCAGCGCGTCGATCCCCTCGAGCGGCTCGTACACCTCGCCCCGCCACAGCAGCCAGCCGTGCTCTGCGAGCGCCTGCTCGATCTCGGTGCGCACCCGCACCGCCGCGCTCGCGAGCTGCTGCAGCGGTTCGAACACCGCCTTGTCGCGCTCGAGCGTGCTGCGCGGCACCCGACGGCGCACCTCGCGCGGCAGCACGCCGAGCCACTGCAGATACCCCACCGCCACCGGCTGGTCGAGCGCGTAGAAGCGCTGCAGTTCGCGGAACGCGTCCTCGTCGAGTTCCAGATCGGCCTCCGAGCCGAGATCGAGCCCGCCCCCGCTCTCGCCGCTCATGGCCGCCGCCTTGAGCGCCGCCTCGGCCTGCTCGATCGGACCGCCCGGCACCACGCGCAGGATCGCGTAGACGAGGAACGTGATCACCACGAAGGTGAGCGGCACGAGCAGCAGCCGTCGGGTGAAGTAGCTGAGCATGCCGCTCATGGCGAGTCCTCTTCGGTGCGCGGCGCGGGTCGGTGGTGGCTCGCCCACCAGCGCTGCTCGACCGGGTCGTACTGCCCGAGCGGCCGGTCCGGGTACAGCGACACCCCGCGCTGCATGGCGCGTCGCAGCGCCCGGTCGCGGTCGGGATCGAACCACCAGTAGGCCATGATGCTGTCGAGCCCGTCGCCGAACCGGTCGGCGTACTCCGGCGGGTGGCCGAACCGATCCCAGTACAGCACGCGGAAGTACGGCGCGTACCAGGCGAGCGCGTACGGGTGGGCGTTGAAGACGAGTTCGTCGACGCGCTGCAGCATGTGCAGCCGCTTCTTCGGATCGAACTCGTAGCGGTAGGCGTCCAGGATCCGGTCGAGCTCGGGGATCTTGAGGCCGTTGAGGTTGTTGGACTGCTTCTGGTCGGCGAACTTGGAGTGGAACTGGTACTCGGGATCGGGGAAGAAGCCCGCGGACCAGAACCAGTACACGACCTTGAACTGCCCGTCCCACACCTTCTTGAGCAGCGACGGGAAGTCGGTGATCTTCAGCTCGAGCCGGATCCCCGCCTCGTTCCACAGCTCGTCCTTGGTGAGGCGGTGGATACGCAGCGAGGCGGGGTTGGAGCTGCCGAGTTCCATCGTGATCGTCGGGAAGCGCTCGCCCTTGTCGTTGACGAGAAAGCCCTGCTCGTCGCGGTGCGTCCAGCCGTCGGCGGCGAGCAGGGCGCGCGCGCGCTCGGGATCGTAGTGCACCCGCTCGCGGTTGGGCCGCGCCCACTTCTGGCCGGGGAAGTAGCTGTCCATGTACTCGTACTGGTAGAAGAAGTACTTCGCGAACAGCTTCTCCCGGTTGAACAGGTGCGCGAACGCCAGGCGCACGTTGCGGCTCGAGAACGGTGGCACGCGCATGTTGAAGCAGTAGCCGCCGTAGCCGTTGGGGCTCTCGGTGTGCACCCGCCGCTTCTGCACCCAGCCCTTGCGCACCGCGCGCTCCCGGTCCACCTCGTCGACCCAGCGCTGCGCCACCGAGACGAAGTAGAGATCGAGCTCGCCGGCGAGGAACTTCTGGTACATGAGTTCGCGGTTGCGCACGAGCTCGAAGCGGATCGCGTCGAAGTTGTACATGCCGCGCACCGCCTTACGCCCCTGCTGCCACCAGTCCTTGCGACGGCGCAGGGTGATCGAGCGCCCCTTGCGGATATCCTCGGGCCGGATCTCGTACGGCCCCGATCCCGGCGGCAGCCGCCAGTTCCACTCCCTGAGGTAGGTCTCGCCGTCCATGCGGATGTAGGCGGCGGGATAGATCTGGGTGCCCGAGATCGTGAGGAAGCTGCGCCAGCGCGGCTCGCGCGCCACGATCTCCACGGTCAGGCGATCGAGCGGCGTCACGCGCTCGATCAGCTCCCCGTACAGCTTGTTGATCAGCGGATCGCGGCGGTCGGGGTTGCGCAGGTGCTCGAAGGTCGCCACCACGTCGTCGCTCGTGACCGGCCGCCCGTCGGCCCAGCGCGCCTCGGGATCGAGGCGGAAGCGGAAGGTGCGCCGGTCGGGCTCGATCTGCCAGTGCGAGGCGAGCGCCGGCACGTAGCGGTCGTCGTACAGGTCGTAGCCGAGCAGCGTCTCGTAGATCAGCCCGTGCATGGTGGACAGCAGCGCGAGCCGCGAGTTGGGCCCCTCGGTGCGGATCGTGGGCGGCCAGCTCTCGGTCGCCACCCGCAGCACGCCCCCGGGCCGCGCCGTCGGCACCGCGACGCTCGGGGCGGGCGGCCCGGTCTGCCACGCCGCCGGGTCGAACGGGCGGTCGGGCGGGAACTGCGGGTGGTAGTCGCGGCCCACCACCGGTGGCGGATCGACGCGCACCCCATCGAGGCGCTGCATCGCCGCATCGAAGTCCTGCTCGGACAGGGGCAGCCCGAGCCG
>RFJN01000225.1 GCA_003694875.1 Planctomycetota bacterium
GCGATCCGGCCGAGACGAAGGCACAGGCGGTCCGCCGCGAGGCGGGGGCGGTCCCCTGCGCGCCCTCGGGTGGCTGCTGCTGAGGCCGCTCAGGAACCGGCGGGCGCGAGCCGCTTGCGCTCGATCGCCTCGGCGGACGGCAGCCGCACGTCCCACACGAGCCCGAGGCGCTCGAGCGCGCGGATCACGAGCCAGCTCAGGTCGAATTGACCGGGCAGCAGTCCGTGCCGTGCGGATCGAGGAAAGGCGTGGTGGTTGTTGTGCCAGCCCTCTCCGAAGGCGAGCACGGCGAAGATCGGGTTGTTGGTGCTGTCGTCACGACTGTCGAACGCCTGGGAGCCGAACAGGTGACAGATCGAGTTGATGCTCCACGTCACGTGGTGAAACAGGAACACGCGCGCGAGCCCGCCCCACAGGAAACAACTCCAGGCGCGTTCGGGCCCGCCCACCGCATAGCCGAGCAACGCGGGCCCGCCGAGCCCCAACGCGATCCAGACAACGTAGAGCCGATCGAGCGAGCGCACGAGGGGATCGCGCAGAAGATCGGGTGCGAAGCGACGCGCGAGGGGGCGTTCACCGCGGATCATCCAGCCCACGTGCGCGTTCCACCACCCGTACAACAGCCCCTTGATCCCGTGATCCTCCTCCAGATGGGGACTGTGCGGATCGCCGGGCTTGTCGCTGAAACGGTGGTGGCGCCGGTGGATCGCCACCCAGTAGATCGCGGGCCCCTGCATGGCGAGCGAGCCGGCGATGGTGAGCAGAGCCCGCAGCACCGAACTCGTGCGAAACGCCGCGTGCGTGAGATAGCGGTGGAATCCGATCGTGATCCCCAGCCCGCTGACGACGTACAACGCTATCAGCAAGCCCGCCTCCAGTCCCGCAAGCCCGTCTCCCCAAGCGCGCGCGACCGCCAGGGCGAAGCCGAGCAACGGGATCACGATCACCGCCACGGCAACGGCACGTGCCCCCGGCCCGAGCGGAGTCAGACGGCTCGGATCGAAAGGCCCGGACGCTTGCCCCGCCTCCGGCTCGAACCCGGCTTCGTCTTTCCCCCCCTCGCCGGGCTCCCGGATCGACCCTTCCAACGGCGTCTGCGACAGTTGCGTCGTCATGCCACTCCCTCCGCGTCCCAATCGTGGTGACACACTCCGATATCGAGGTGATCGGCGAGTCGCGCGCAGCCGCGTAGGGCCGCGGCAAGAGCAACCTGCAGCACCCCTCGATTCTGGCGCTCAGGAACGTGGGCCCGAAGGGTCGGACCTGGATCCCAACAGGAGCCAAATCCGATAGAGCTTAATATCACGTAAGTTTTTGGCACAGACAGGACCTCGCGACGTATGCCGCACGCGGTGCGCGCCGCCGCCCTCACGGCCGCGGCTTCCCCGCGGCGGCGGAGCCGGCCGGGCGCGTGGTGGTGATCGGCTCGTCGTCGAGAATGCGCACCGCCGGGCTCTCGGTGTCGTCGTACTGTTCGCTGCGCACCGCCCAGACGAACGACGCCACCGCCGCGGCGGCGAGCAGAAGCGAGACCGGCAACACGATGTACAGCACGCTCACCGCGGTCGCTCTCCGTCCGCCCGCTGGGCCAGCACGACGGCGGTGACGGTGAGCGAACTCGCCGGCATGAGCAACGCCGCCGCGAGCGGACCGATCCAGCCCGCCATCGCCAGCCCCATGGCCATCACGTTGTAACCGAGCGAGAGGAAGACCGCCAGCCGGATCGAGGCGAGCGCCCCCCGCGCCCTCCCGATCAGGCCCAGCAGGGGCCCCAGCCCGGGCCGTCCGAGATAGACATGGGCAGCGGCGAGGCTCGCCTCCGCGCCCCCGTGCACCGCCACCCCGACGGTCGCCGCCGCGAGCGCCGCCGCGTCGTTGACCCCGTCGCCGACCATCACCACCGGCCGGCGCGTGGTGCGCCGCAGCGCACGCACGTGCGCCCGCTTCTGTTCGGGACCGACCCCGCCGCGCACCCGCTCGGGCGCGAGGCCGAGTTCGCGGCCCACCTCCGCCACGACGCGCGGGTGGTCGCCGCTGAGCAGTTCCACCTCCCAGCCGAGTCGTTGCAGCCGCGCCACGGTGGCGCGGGCCTCGGGGCGCAGCCGGTCGCCCACCCCCACCACGGCGACGACCTTCCCCTGCACGGCGACGACCACCGGGCTGAGCCCCCGTTCGGCGAGACGTGCGACCGTCACGCTCGCCTCCGGCAGGGCGCGGCCGAGGTGCGCCTCGATGGCGTCGAGGGCGCCGGCCGCCACCTCGCGACCGTCCACCCGCGCCACCCGTCCGCCCGTGCCCAGCCGCCGCAGCCCCTCGACCTCGAGCCCCGCGGCATCGGCGAACGAGGCGAGAGCACGCCCCACCGGGTGGTCGTCGTCGCGTTCGAGCGCGGCGACGAGCGCCGCCGCCTGCTCGTCTCCCTCCCAGGCCACCACCCGCATGCGCCCCTCGGTGCACGTGCCGGTCTTGTCGAGCACCAGCGTGCCACCGCGCGCCGCGAGCGCCTCGAGCGCGGCGCCCCCCCGGATCAGAATCCCCTCGCGCGCCGCCCGTCCGATCGCGACCACCACCCCGAGCGGTGTGGCGAGCGCGAGCGCGCACGGGCAGGCGACGATCAGCACCGCGACCGCGTGCGACACCGCGTCGGTCGAGCCGCGCAGCGACCAGAAGGCGAACGTCGCGAGCGCGAGCAGCGACACGGTGACGACGAAACGACCCGCGATCCGGTCCGCCCACAGCACGACCGGGGAGCGCTCGCGACTGCCGCGCTCGATCTCGGCCATGAGCCGTCCCATGCGCGTGTCGGCCCCGGTCGTCCGGGCCCGCACGCGCAGCCGCGCCCCGAGGTTCACCGCACCCGCCCACGCCTGCGCACCGGGGCCGACCTCGAGCGGGCGCGCCTCGCCGGTCAGGACCGAGAGGTCGAGCGCGCTGTGGCCCTCGAGCACGCTGCCGTCGACCGGCACCCGCTCGCCGGCCTCGACCTCCACGACATCGCCGGGCCGCAGCGCCTCCAGGGGCACGAGTTCCACCGCGCCGGCCGGTGTGACCCTGCGCGCCCACGAGGCCACCACCGAGAACAGCAAGCGCAGCTGTTCGGTGGCCCGGCGCTGCTGCGCCTGCTGCAACCAGCGGCCGAGCAGGAGGAGGAACACGAGCGCGGTCAGCGAATCGAAATAGATCTCGCCGGCGCCGCGCCAGACGTTGATCGCACCGGCCACGCCGCCGACCCCGAGCCCCAGCGC
>RFJN01000226.1 GCA_003694875.1 Planctomycetota bacterium
GAGACCTTTGCGCTCGGGGTGAACATGCCGGCGCGCGCGGTGGCGTTCGAGACGCTCAAGAAGTTCGACGGGATCAAGCGCGACTGGATGCGCTCGCGCTCCTTTCTGCAGATGGCGGGACGCGCCGGGCGGCGCGGGATCGACGAGGAGGGGCACGTCTACGCGAACGTCGATCCCGAACAGGATCGGCTGCCCGAGCTCAAGGCGGTGATGCTCGGACGCGCCGAAGAGGTCGATTCGCGCTTTCAGCTCTCGTACGCGACGCTGCTCAAGCTCTACAGCCATCTCGGCGAGGGCATCTACGACGCGTGCAAACGCTCGTTCGCCTACTTCCGCCACCGCAAGCGTCGCAGCTCGCCGTTTCGCAACATGGTGACGCTCGTCGAGCGCCGGATCGCGCTGCTGCAGCAGCAGGGCTATCTCGAGGGGCAGCGGCTCACGGACAAGGGGCGGATCGCGGCCTCGATCTACGGTTACGAGATCGCGCTGACCGAGTTGCTGCACGGTCGGCTGATCGAGAAGCTCGAGCCGCAGCAGCTCGCGGCGCTGCTCGTCTCGATCGTGTACGAGAGCAAGCGCGACAGCTGGTTCCTGCCGCTGCCGCGGCGGCTGCTCAAGCCGCTGCAGCAGGAGACGCAGCGGCTGCTCGGCCCGTTCCTGCTCGCCGAGAGCGAGATGCGGCTGCCGCCCACCAAACCGCTCGACTGGGGGCTCGCCCGGGCGGCGTGGGCGTGGTCCGAGGGCGCGGAGTTCCAGGAGCTGCTGAGCTACACCGACGCGCAGCCGGGCGATGTGGTGCGCACCTTCCGCATGGCGATCCAGCTGATCCGGCAGCTGCACAAGCCGGTGCACGCCATGGTGGACGAGCCCGAGCGACAGCGGGTGTTGCGCGAGCTGCTCGCCGAGACGCACCGGCGGCTCAAGCGCGACGAGATCGACGCCGAGCGGCAGCTGCGGCAGTCGCTGCATGCGGACGCGGGCGACGAGATCCTCGAGGCGCTGCCGCACGAGCGGATCGAGGAGGAAGGGATCGACGACGAGGCGCTCGAGCACCTGTTGAAGGACGAGTTGCGGGTCACCGAGCCGCCGCGGGCTGCCCTGCCCGAGGACGGCGGCAACGGGGCGCGCAGCCCGGCCGTGCCACACGAGCAGACGCCGGCGACGCCGCCGGAAGCCACCTCCGAGCCGGCCGCGGCGAGCCCGCGGGCGCCGTCCTCGCTGCCCGGCGAGCCGGAGAGCGCTCCCGAGGAGAGCGAGGAGGCCTTCGCCTTCTTCGACCTCGACGCGGAGGAGGCCGCTTCCTGAGAGCGGAGCACGTGCGTGCAGCCGTCTTGCACCACACCCGCCATGTGGCAGCACTCGGGGGACGCGACGGCCGCAGTGCCGCACGTGGATGCGTCGGGCCTCTCCCTGCGGGAGAGGCGCACAGCGAGAGACGGTCCCGGCGGCGGACTTTCTCGGGGCGGGCCCATACGGTATGATTGCGCGGTTGCGCCCGGTCGTGCGCGACCGAAACGGAGAGAGCGAGAACGGATCGTCCCTTGATCGTGGGTCAGTTGCAGCGCGCTGTGCAGTTGCCTCGCACCGACGAGGAGACGATCGATGGGCGTGTCGGGATCCACGACAACAACCAGTTCGAGGTCAAGCTCGACTACCGGGTCGACCCGAACGAACGCCAGAGCCGCTACCACGTCGAGGCGTGGTTCTTCGTGCCGAAGAGCCTCGGGATCAACCCCTTCAGCTACCGCCGCGAGCAGTTCTACGCCGACGTGCACTCCTACATCCGGTTCAAGACCCCCTCGATCCCACTGGTGGCGGTCCTGGATGCGGACAACGCCGCCTCGCCGCTGACCCGCATCCAGCGCATCGGACCCGAGTTGCTGCGGCGACCGACGAGCCGGCGGCGGCAGGGCCGGTTGCGTCGCGAGCTGCGCATGTTCGGCTGCCTGCTGCGGGCGCACCTGCGCGACCGGGTGACGGACATGCGCGCGCGCCTGACGTCCGAGGCGAGCGAACTCGTGCAGCAGCCGGTACGGCTCGGCGACCTGCAGTCCGGGATCGCGACGCTGCTCGGCGAACTCGAGGAGGCGATCGGTCGGTACCGGGGACTGCGTTCGCTGTGCCTGCGCCCCGAGATGCCGACGCGGGTGCAGGACGCCTACCGGTATGTGGACGAGTACCTGAGCCTGGTGGTGGAGTGGTATCTGACGCTGCTGCTCGAGGCGATCGATCGCGAGGCGCCGGTGCGTTCGGCGCTGCAGGAGTCGCGCGCGCGGATCGTGGAGCGGATCCTCGACGAGCGCAACCACCGCCGTGGGGCGGGCTATCCGTCGCTGCTCGAGCCGGACGCGCCCAACGAGGAGTTCGTCTACCGCATGGGCGTGCTCAAGAAGTTCGTCATGTCGGTGCTGTTTCTCGAGATGGACAAGGAGCAGGAGGGGCGCGGGCTCCTGCACTTCTTCGCGGCGATCGCGGCGGCGATCGCCATGCTGGTCTCGATCCTCGCGCTCATGTGGAGCTCGAGCCGCTGGGCAACGTTCAGCGCGCCGTGGATCGTGGCGGGCGTGATCTCGTACGCGTTCAAGGACCGGATCAAGGACTGGGTGCGGCACTACTTCGCGGGCAAGCTCGGGCGCTGGCTGAGCGACTACAACACCAGGATTCGCGACCCGGAGAAGGAGGGTACGGTCGGGCGCTGCCGCGAGTCGTTCGCCTACGTGGACCCGGACCGGGTTCCTCGACGGGTGCTGTCGTGCCGGCATTCGGACGCGCACGGCACGCTCGAGACCGAGGAGAAGCCCGAGGTGATCATGCGCTACGTCAAGCGCGTGCGGCTGAGCAACAAGGTGATCGGGCAGCTGCACGGCCGGCTCGGCGACATCAACGACATCATGCGGTTCACGGTCTCGAGCTTCCAGGCGCGCATGGACGATCCGGTGCGCAAGATCCGCTCCTACTCCCCGGAGAGCGACCGGGTGGAGCTGCTCACCTGCCCGAAGGTCTACCACGTCAACATCGTGTTCGAGCTGCGGGCAGCCGGCGACGACGAGCGCACGACGATCCAGCGGTTTCGGGTGGTGCTCGACCGCGACCGGATCCGGCGTCTCGAGCGGGTGGTGTGAGGCACGGCGAGTGCCCGGCCGGCTCGGCGCGCAAGCCGCGCGAATCCGTGAAACCGCCTCGGCGTCGGCGAGGCGAGGCGGGCGGGCCCGGACGCTACCGGGGGTGACCGTGTCGGCACGGTGGGTGTCCACCGGGCGCGAGCGGCGCAGGCGACGGAGCGAGAACGGGAGGCGTGGCGAGTGGGTGCGGAGCAGCGC
>RFJN01000227.1 GCA_003694875.1 Planctomycetota bacterium
CCCCACCGGCGACCGCCCCAACGATCCGGTGCGGCTGTACGACACGAGCGGCCCCTACACCGATCCGAACGCCGAGATCGATCTGCACGCAGGCCTCGCGCCCATCCGCCTGCGGTGGATCGAGGAGCGCGGCGACACCGAGACGCTGCCGGCTCGCCCCGCGCTTCCGGAGGACGACGCGCCGCCCATGCCGCGGCGCCGCCCCGTGCGCCGCGCCCGATCGGGCGCCAACGTCACGCAGTTGCACTACGCACGCAAGGGCATCATCACCCCCGAGATGGAGTTCGTCGCCCTGCGCGAGAACCTCGGGCGCGAGGCGCTGCGCAGCCGCCTGCCGCAACACGCCGGCGAGGCGTTCGGCATCGACCTCTCGCAACCCGTCACGCCGGAACTCGTCCGGCAGGAGGTCGCCGCCGGCCGCGCCATCATCCCGGCCAACATCAACCACCCCGAGTCGGAGCCCATGATCATCGGGCGGCGGTTTCGCACCAAGATCAACGCCAACATGGGCACCTCCGCGGTGAGCAGCTCGATCGCCGAGGAGGTCGACAAGATGGTGTGGGCGATCCGCTGGGGCGCCGACACCGTCATGGACCTCAGCACCGGCTCCCACATCCACGCCACCCGCGAGTGGATCCTGCGCAACAGCCCCGTGCCCGTGGGCACGGTGCCAATCTACCAGGCGCTCGAGAAGGTGGGCGGGGTGGCCGAGGAACTCAGCTGGGAGCTGTTCCGCGACACCCTGATCGAACAGGCCGAACAGGGCGTGGACTACTTCACCATCCACGCCGGCGTGCTGCTGCGCTACATCCCGCTCACCGCCGATCGGCTCACCGGCATCGTCAGCCGCGGCGGCTCCATCCTCGCCAAGTGGTGCCTCGCCCACCACAAGGAGAACTTCTGCTACACCCACTTCGACGAGATCTGCGAGATCATGAAGGCCTACGACGTCGCCTTCAGCCTCGGCGACGGGCTGCGACCCGGCTCGATCGCCGATGCCAACGATCGCGCACAGTTCGCCGAACTCGAGACGCTCGGGGAACTGACGCGCAAGGCGTGGGAGCACGACGTGCAGGTCATGATCGAGGGGCCGGGGCACGTCCCCATGCACCGGATCCGGGAGAACATGACGCGGCAGCTCGAGCTGTGCCACGGCGCGCCGTTCTACACCCTCGGCCCGCTCACCACCGACATCGCCCCCGGCTACGACCACATCACCAGCGCGATCGGCGCCGCCATGATCGGCTGGTTCGGCTGCGCCATGCTCTGCTACGTCACCCCCAAGGAACACCTCGGGCTTCCGGAGCGCGAGGATGTCAAGCAGGGCGTGATCGCATACAAGATCGCCGCGCACGCCGCCGACCTGGCCAAGGGGCTGCCCGGCGCACAGCACCACGACGACGAACTCAGCCGCGCCCGCTTCGAGTTCCGCTGGGAAGACCAGTTCCACCTCGCACTCGACCCCGAGACCGCCCGCGCCTACCACGACGCCACCCTGCCCGCCCCCGGCGCCAAGCTCGCCCACTTCTGCTCCATGTGTGGGCCCAAGTTCTGCAGCATGAAGATCACCCAGGAACTGCGCGAGTACGCCGAGAACCACCGCTTCGAGCGGCCCGAGGACGCGATCGAGCACGGTCTCGAACAGCGCGCCGAGGCGTTTCGCGATGCCGGGGGACGGCTGTATCTGCCCACCGTGGGAGGCGGCGACGGGGCGGAGTGATCGCGGCTGCGGCGTGCGCCCTATGCCGCGGCGGCGCCCCGCGTCGCGGCCCCGCGCCCGGGACGCCCGCCGGGCTGGCGCGGGCGCGAAAACATGCCGTGAGGGCGGCGCAGGCCCCCTCGGGCTGCGCCGGCGCCGCGCGGACGTTACAATGGAGCGACGGACTGCGAGGCGATCGTGCGCAGACACCACGAGGTGGTGCGGGTGACGGTACGGCAGGAAGAACGCGGTAGCGCGCTGCTGCTTGCGGTGCTCGTGCTCGTCATGGTCGCGAGTGCGCTCGCCAGCTACCTGACTGTCGCCACCGCGGAACGGCGTGCCGTCGGGGTGCAACTCGAGCGGGCCAGGGCGCTGTACGCCGCCGAGACCGCCGCCTCGCTCGCGGTCGAACAGTTTCTGCACGGCGGCGCGCCCGCGCTCGTGCTCGCCTGGCCCGGGGGCGTGTCGGTGACCGCCACCGTCGAGCCCTCGGACATCGGCCCCCTGCTCGTGCACGCCAGCGCCCAGACGCCGGTCATGCGCCGGGGACTGCGGTTCGCGGTGCAACAGGCGCCTCCCGTTCCCCCCCTGCAAGGGGCGGTGAGCATCTTCGCCGCGCCCGGCGAACGCGGGCTCCAGGCGAGCTTCAAGGGGCGGGAGTTCCACATCCGGGGCGACGACCGGCGCATCGACGGCAGCCCGGGCGTGCAGCCCCCGCGGCCCGCGATCGCCACCCGCGACGACGCCGCCGTCGACGCGATCCATGCCGCGCTCGACGCCGCGCAGCGCAATCTGCTCGAGGGGGAAGGAGGCACGCCGAGCGTCGCCAACGCTTCGGCGGGGGACGACACGACCGCGGCGCGGATGCAGGACGCCGTACGCGCCCTCGTGGCTCGCGCGAACCAGCACCTCGGCTCGACCGACCTTCAGAGCCGCTGGTGGCTGCAGTTCGGCTACCCCAGCGCGCCACAGATTGTCCATGTCCGTGGCGATGTGCGCCTCGACGGCTACCAGGTTCTCGCCGGCGCGGGGGTGCTCATCATCGACGGTTCGCTCGAGCTCGGAGAGCACGGGTATCTGTGGTACGACGGGGTGTTGATCGTGCGCGGCAAGGCGCATCTCAAGACGCGTACACAGCGTCCCTGGTGGTGGAAATGGTTCCCAAGCTCGTGGTGGTCGCGTTCGCGCCTCAACGGCGCGCTGGTGCTGCTGCCCGACGGGGGACGCTACCGGAGAGCCCGGCTGGAGATCGGCGGGTACTTCGACGTGCAGTACAGCAGCGAGGCCCTCGGATTCGCACACCGCGCGGCGCGGCACGTGGGACGGCTCGTGAACGACAGTTGGTGGGAACAGCCGTGAGAGGCGTTCGTGGCCAGTTCGTGGGCAATTCGCGCGGCGGTTTCACGCTGCTCGAGACCGTGATCGCACTCGGCGTCGTGGCGGCGGTGGCGCTGGGAATCGCCGGTGGCATGCGAGCGGCGCAGCTCTCGTCCCGCGGCGCCGAGACCAGCCGGATCGCCCTCGAGGCGGCGCAGGCCGAGATCGAGCGCACCAAGGCGCTCACCGTCTATGACGCGCTGCAGCGCGCCGGGCCCGACCACCGCTGGAGCTTCGACGTGCCCGGCCTCGACGGTCCCGCCCGCGGGGTCGCTCCCGGCGAGGTCCGGCTGCTCAGCGAACACGAGGCGGCGGTGCTGCTGCAGCAGCCGCAGCTAGAACTCAACTTCAATGGTGTTCCCGACGAGACCGCGATCGACGCGAGCTACCGGCTGTTGCTCTTCGAGGTGCGCGTCGACTGGCGCACCCCCGCCGGTGTCGAGAGCCTGCGGCTCGTGGGCAGCACCACCGACGGGGTGTGGTAGCCCCTCCGGTTCCGAGCGGGCGCGCGCGTGCGCGCGCGATCGCCCGAATCGGACCCGACCGCGCTGCCGCTTCCCGTCCTCGCGCTTTCGTGGCTCGCTGCTCGTCGCGGCGTGCGCTACCATGGAGTGGCCGCCCGCGCAGCAACCCGGCCGCGGGCGGGGAGAGGGCGCTTGTTGTGTGGGGCGCAGGGACACACCGACGGGGTTCCGCCGAACGCGAGCATCGAAACCCCGAAGGGGGGCTCACCCTGCTCGAGATGCTCGTGGCAACCGCACTGCTCGGCGTGATCGCCGTGATCGGCATCGGGATGGTGCGCACCACCGTGGGCGCCATGGAAGAGGGCGTGGAACGCAGCGTGCAGGCCGGTCGCGGTCGTGCGGCCCTCTCCATGCTCTGCAACGAACTGCGGCAGAGCGGGCGCAACGATCCCGATGTCGCCGACGACTCGCAGCTCGCCGTCTCGGTCGCGCTGAAGAGCCCCGCAGCCCCCGGACTCCCCAACTGGATCACCTACCGTCGGGTTGTCGGCACCCGACCGGACGGCCGCCCGCGGTGGAGCGCGCTCACCCACGTGTTCGTGCAGCTCGAGCCCGGCGAGGGGGACAGGCCCAACGGCCGTGACGACGACGGAGACGGCTTCGTCGACGAGATGCTGCTGCAGCGGCTCGACAGCTCCACCGGCCAGCTCGTGACCCTGCTCACCGACGTCCAGTCGTTCACGCTGCGACTCTCGCCCGACGGACGCCAGATCGAGATCGCGCTCTCGGTCTATGCTCGCACCCGTGACGGTGGTGTGGATACCCTCTCGTGGCGCAGCACCGTGGGGCTGAGGAACCGCTGACGTGGCGGACCGTAGCGAGGACAGTGGCCGAGACGAGAAGCGGGGTTCGCAGCCGGCGCCACCGAGGCGCGGCCGGCCGAGTTTCGTGATCGTCGACGCCCCGGCCCCGCGCGACCGGCAGCCGCCGACGCGCGAGAGCGCCGAGGTTGGGCGGCGGCGCCGCGGCCGGACGGTTCCCCGACTCGACGGGGTGTGGCAACACCGGCGCCG
>RFJN01000228.1 GCA_003694875.1 Planctomycetota bacterium
CATCGACACGCGCTCGCAGCGTGTCTGGTTCTGTCCGCGCTGTGCGTGGGCGCGCACGCAACGCCGCTGACCTTCGGCAACCCCGACTGGGAGATCGCTCTCACCGACGCCGGGTATTCCGACTTCCTGCTCTACGGCGGCGATTTCCCCTCTCCCTTCCTCCACGAGTTGATCTCGGGAGAGCACGCCGCGGCGATCGGCTATGGTCGCAACGGGGTCGCGCTCGCGCCGAAGTGGCTCGAGCGCGACTTCCTGTATCCGGACTGGACGACCAACTCCGACTTTGCCGTCGTGGAGCCGATCCAGTTCGGCGCTCCCGGAGCCGGTACACTCGATCCGTTCGACCCGCTCGCCGACCCGGACGGCGACGGCCTCGTCGAGGGGTTCTCGGTGATCGCCAACGCGGACGTGGAGATCCTGATCACCTACGACTTCATCGACACGGTCACCGGCACACCCATGGGGATCGGGTCGGGTTCGGTGAGCAGCAACCGCTACGTCCTCGACCAGAGCTACCGTGTGAAGAACCTCTCGCCGGTCGACTCTCTCACCGACGTGCGCTTCTACCAGATGCTGCACGGCCACCCGGCCAACACGGAGTGGCCGGGGGTCACCGCCGTGCACGACACCGCCGTCTACGGGCCGGCGCCGCTCGACGCCTTCCACTACGACATCACCGAGACGGCCGAGAACACCGGAGCTCTCGACGGTACGCCGACGGGCTGGAAGTTCCGCGACTATATCGGCATCGCGGCCGCGAGTGCCCCGGACGCGTACGGACTCGGCGTCTATCCCGGCCACGGCCCCGGCAAGCCGATTTCGGACGTCCTGACTGCGATCGAGGGCGACGGTGGTACCCCCGGCGATCTGACCGGCAACGGTACGCTGTTCGGTCCGGAAGAGGTGGCCGGCTTCCTGCGCTGGGACGTTCCCTCGCTCGCCCCCGGCGCCGCGGTCACCTTCGACATCGTGCTCTCGGTGCAGTCGCAGACGCTCGAGCGTCCCCGCGTGCCCGAACCGAGCCTCGCCGGCCTCGCTCTCGCAGCGCTGCTCACCGGCCTCGTGGTGCACTACCGCGGCTGAACGGCGTGCCGGACACACCGGTCGCGCGCGAGCGCCGCGGCGCGGTGCCGATCGCGCCGCGCGGGCCCTCACGCCGCCTCGCTGTCCCCCGTGTCGGCGGGGCACTCGAGTCCGGCGCAGCCGGCGGCGTGTCCGATCCGCGCCACGAGATCGAGCGCCTGCTGCAGCCGCTGTTGCGCCCGCTCGTCGCGATCGGTCTCGCGCGCGGCGGTGAGCACCGCCGCGCGGGCGAACCGCAGCGCGTCGCGGTACGCGCCGTCGGCGAGATAGATCTCGGCGGAGTCGAGCAGCGCCTGGCTAAACGGCGGCGGCGTGTCCGCCGCGGCGGTCTCGAGCGGCGGGATACGCGCCTCGAGATGCATGGCCGGCGGCAGACGGCGCTCGGGGCGTCCGAGCACATCCTCGTCGCCCGGTCCCTCGTGGATCAGGTGCGAGATCCGCGCGAACAGCAGCGGGTCCCCACCTTCGGCGCCGTCGCGCAACGCCGCACCGATCGTCTCGAGCAGCGCCCGCTTCCAGCGCAGTTCTTCCGTCGCGGTCGGTCTCGGCATGCACCTCTCCTCCTGCCGGGCGTCTCGCCCTCCGAACGCTGCTGCGTCCACTATGCAGCAGCGCCCGGCCGCCGCCCACCCCCACCCCGCCAATCGCGCCTGGCAAGCGGATTCGTGACCACACGCATCGCCGGCGGGTCCACCGCGCGGGCCCCGCTCGCCGTCCTCGAGCCGGGAAACCTTGGAGGCGGAGGATCATGAGGAACCCAGGAACCCCGGAACTCTGTCGGCGACAGCTCGGTTGGCACGCACCAGGCAGACGTCACGACAGCGCTGTCCCGTTCGACCGTCTCGCTCGACCGAGCTGCCTGCCACCGCACACCACGGGTTCGCACCACGCAGATCGGATCGGCGGCGTGCCCAGCTCCGCGAACGTCCATGGCGCACCCCACAGACCCGGACGGCAAGACCTCCAAGACCGCTCGATCCGTCCCGGTACCGCCCGGGCGCCAACCGGCGCTACTCGGGGCTGCAGCTCGCGCCGCCGAGCACGCAGAAGCGGGCGCAGTGCGGGTGGTTGAGCACCACGGGTGCGCTCGCCTCGCGCAGCGTACGCCCCATCTCGAACCGCCGGTCGTAGGGCAGCAGCGTGCACGAGACCACCACCGGCGCCGGGTCTCCCTTGCGGTGCACGACCATGCGGGAACGCGCGCACATCACGTCGCTCGGCCGCTTGCCCAGGATCGCCCAGCAGCGCTCGCTGATCTCGGGCACATCGAGCCGCTCGTCCATCTCGGGAAAGAGCACGAGTTCGGCGGGGTCGAACGCGTCGATCCCGAGTTCGAGCTGCTCGAACAGACGGGCATAGCCCTGCCGCAGCCGCTGCTCGTCCTCGGCGTCCCAGTAGGTGCGCCCCGCGACCGACACCCGCGCCCCCACCCTCGCGAGCCACTGCAGGCCCGCGATCGTCGGCTCCCAGCTCTTCGGCCCGCGCTCCTGCTCGTGCAGCGCCGCGGTGTGATGGTCGACCGAGACGCGAAACGCGAGCCGGTCGCCGAAACGCCGGATCAGCTCCTCGAGCTGCGCAAGCCGCCGCTGCATGGGTCGCATGGCGTTGGTCAGCACGAGCACGCGGTAGCCGCGCTCGAGACACAGCGCGAGCATGGGCAGCATGTCGCGGTTCAGAAACGGCTCGCCGCCGGTGAACCCGATCTGTTCGGTACCGAGTCCCTCCCGCTCGATCTCGTCGAGATAGCCCCGCACCTCGTCGAGGGTGAGATAGACGAGTCGGTCGTTGCGCGGGCTCGACTCGATGTAGCAGTGGGCGCACGCGAGGTTGCACAGGGTGCCGGTGTTGAACCACAGCGTCTCGAGCCGCTCGAGCGGCACGACCGCCCGCGGATCGCCGCCCACCGTCCGTTCGGGATCGCGGAACTTGCGCGGATCGAGAGGCGGCGCCGCCGCGCTCTCCTTCGACTCCGGACGCGTCACCGACACCTCGGCTCCTCCTTCGGTCTCTCTCGCTCCTCTCCCGACGGTATCGACCCGGCCGAGCACTCGATTCCCGAGCTCGTCG
>RFJN01000229.1 GCA_003694875.1 Planctomycetota bacterium
CACCGGCAGCGTCTGCCGACCCGCCACCGCCTCGGGCCAGCGGACGAACCGCAGCAGCCGCAGCAGGAAGCGGGCCGCGCTCTCGGCGTCCCGGCGTCGGTGCGCCTCGCTGCGCGAACGTACGAGCGGATAGCCCGGCTCGCCCGGCGCATGGCCGTCGACGCGCAGCGCGCGCACCGAGGGACCGAGCCGATCGAGCGGCACGATCGCCACCGCGCCGGGCTGCGCCGCGACCACCCGCAGCAGCTCCTCGACCGTGGGCAGCGTCGGCGGAGGCGCCTCGAGTTCGCCCGCAAACACACGCTCGCGCCAGCGGCGGTGCAGCCGTCGGAGGTCGGTGCGGTACACCGTGTCGAGCAACAGCGCGAACGCGTCCGAGTCCTCGGGCGGCAGCCAGACCGAGATCGGGGTCCCGTCGGCCCAGCGGCGCCGCTCGAGCGTGAAGATCTCGCGCACCTCCTGCAGCGACAGCGACCGCTCGGTGTTCGCCGGATGCACGATCACCGCATAGGCCTCGCGATCGCCCCCGGCAGGCGTCTGCGCACGCGCGCACACGCCCAGCCACACGCCGGCCGCCACACCGAGCCCCACAGCACCCCAACGCTTCGTCAAGCCACCGCACTCCTCACCGCTGCCCGACTCCTCGCACCCTCAGAACACCCACGCGAGCTGGAGCCCCACGCGCGTCGCACCGCCGCGTCGGAGTTCGCCGCCGCTCGTGCGTCGCTGCGCCCACCGGTAGCCCAGCTCCAGCTTGAGCGCGACCGACTCGGTCGGATCCCAGCGCAGCCCCACGTTCGCCTCGTTCGCGTCGAGATCGCTCGCCACGAGTGCGTAGAACGGATCGTCGCGCTCCATGTCCCGGGTATCGATCCGCGCGTACGGTGTGAGCGGGCCGAACGTGGCGGCGAACTGGAGATAGGCGCTCGCGTGGTGAAAGGTGCGGCGTGCGACGCGATCGCGGTGCTGCACGAACACCGCTTCCCCGAGCAGTTCGATCGGCCCCGCGGTGAGTTCGAGCGCGGTGCGCGCCACCCACTCGCGCATGCTCCGCCGTCGATCCGGCTGCCCGGCGAGCGGGGGAATCTCGTCGTAGTGGGTCGCGGCCTCGAGCCGCAGCGACGGGGCGCCTCGCGGCCGCAGCGCGACGGCGAGATCGATCGCCTTGGCGTCGTTGCCGTCGTCGAACAGCTGACGCCGATCCGGCCGTGCGGCGCGACCGTTCGAGACGGCCGCAAGCGTCTCGAGCCGCCCCGCGGGGGTGTTCCACGTGTCTCCGAGTTCCAGGCCCACCTCGTGGATGCCAAGAAGCCCGCCGTCGTCCTCGAAGCGCGCGAGCATGGGCGGCTCGAGCGCCGGGTAGAGCCACCGACCGTGGTGGAAGCGACGATTCCAGCGCGAGAGGGGCGCATGCTCGAGGCCGAACTTGACGTACCAGCCTGCCGCCGCCCGGTAGCGCAACCACAGCCGCTCCTGGTCGAGCGCCACCCCCTCCTCGCCCGCTTCGAGCAGCGTCTCCGAGATCAGCTGCACCGACTCGTCGAGCCGTGCGGTGAGGAAGAGGTCGAGCGAACCGAAGGCGAAGGCGGTGTGGGCTCGCTCGGCCGGCCGCTCCGACCAGCCAGCGCCGAGATCGCCGAACAGGCGGCTGCGCCACCGCACCGTTCGCTCTCCGATCGGCAACGCGAACGAGCCCGAAGCGGGCGGAGGCGACGGGGGTTCGGTGCGGACGCCCGCCTCCTGCTCGCCCCAGAGCACCGTCGCCGGATCCTGCGGACTTGCGACCGGCTGCGCGCCGTTGCCGGCCGCGCCCGCGCCGCTCGCCCGCGCCGCGCACACCGCCGTCGCGATCAGCACGGCGGCAAGTGGCCGCCTTCTGCCTGCCCCGCCTCCGTTGCGCGGCACGTTCACCTCCCCCGCTCGCGCGTGTCGCACCGCGACACGCTCCCCTTATAGCGGCTGTCAGCCACGATGCGCCAGCGGTGGGCCTCGGCCGCGCCTCGTTCGTCGCGGCGGTTGCGGTGCAACGGATCCTGCAGCCTCGTCGCTGCCGGTCGAAACAGTGGAGACGGCCGTCGGTACGCGGCGGCACAGAGCCGGGAGCACGGCATGGAACGAGCGCACGAGGTCCCCCCGCCCGTGTACCGGAGCGAGACGACCACGGTGCAGGCCGGTCACGAGCCCGCCGGCGCGCCTCGCCCTGCCCACCGCGGCGGCTCGGCGGGCTCGCGCGGTTCGCTGCGCATGCGCCTCACCGGGATCGCCATGCTCACGTGCCTGGCGTCGCTGCTGCTCGCCATGACCGCTTCGGTGGTCCACGACGTCTCGGCGCAGCGACGCCGCCGGCAACTCGAGCTGCAGATGCTCGCCCAACTGGCCGCCGACAACGTGGCTCCCGCGCTGGTGTTCGCCGACGCGACCGGCGCACGCGACGTGCTACGGGCGTTGCAGCGGGTGCCGTTCGTCCGCGCGGCAAGGGTGCGCGACGCCGAGGGGCGCACCCTCGCACAGTGGCGCAGCACGACGCCGCGCCCCGCGGGCGCGACGGGGGTGCGACTGCGCCAGCCGATCGTCGTCGACCACGAGACGGTGGGCGAACTGCGGCTGTTCGGCACGTTGCCGTCGGTGCGCGCCACGCTCGAACACGTGCTGCCGACGACGTTCGCAATCTGGGTGTTCGCCACCGCGTTCGCCCTGCTCGTCGCCCGGCGCCTGTTCCGGCCGATCGCTCGCCAGCTCGGTGAACTCATGCGCGTCACAGCGCGGGTCGCCGACCACGCCGACTACGAGATCCGCGCGGAGGCGTTCGAGACGGGAGGGGAACTCGCCCGCTTCACCGAACGGCTCAACCAGATGATCGCCGCGATCGGGCGTGTCGTCGCACAGCTGCGCGCGAGCGAGAGTTTCAACCGCGTCGTGCTCGAGACGGTTCCGGAGGGTGTGGTGACCGTGGACGCCCGCGGGCGCGTGGCGGCGCACAACCATGCCTTCGCACGCACCGTCGACGAGGCGCAGCGGCCGCAGCTCGGCCGTCCGATCGCACAGATCCTCGCGCCGGACGAACTCGCGCGCCTGTTCGACGTCGAGCACGACGGGCCACGCACGAGCGAGGGTGTGGCGCTGCGGGGCGATCGCCGGGTCCCGGTCGAGGTGACCACGGCGGCGATCACCCTCGGCGCCGACGCCTACGTGGTCGGGGTGGTGCGCGACCTGACGGAGCAGAAGGCCGCGCAGGCGCGCGTTGCACAACTGCACGAGCAGCTTCTGCACGCCTCGCGCGAAGCCGGCATGGCCGAGGTGGCGATCGAGGTGCTGCACAACATCGGGAACGTGCTCAACAGCGTGGGGATCTCGGCGCGCGCCGTCGCACACCGGGTGCGGGCGTCACGACTCTCCTCGCTGCGCCGCCTCGTCGAACTGCTTCGCGAACACCGCGACGATCTCGCGGCCTTCCTCGCAAGCGAACGCGGTGCGCTCGTGCTGCCCTTTCTCGAACGGGCGCTCGAGGCGCTCGAGCACGAACAGCGCCAGATCCTCGACGAAACCGAGCGCATGCGCCAGCACCTCGACCGCATCGAACAGATCGTGCACGAGCAGAACCGGCACGTCACACACGTCACCGTCCAAGCCCCCTGTCGCCCCGACCGCCTCACCCAGGCGGTACTGTCCCGGCTCTCCCGGCAGCTCGCAACGCTCGAGGTCGTGGCCGGCGACTGCCCCGAGACACCGGTGCTGCTCGATCGCCACAAGACCGAACGGCTGCTCGGTTCCGTGCTCCGGTACGCCGCCGCCGCCCTCGAGGCCGTCGGGGCCGCCTCACGCCGCGTCGCGCTCGAGGTCGTACGCGAGGACGACGCGCTGTGCTGGTGCGTGACCCTGCCCTGCGCGCCCGCATGCGCCGCCGTTCGGGAGGCGTTCGTGCAGCGTTGCGACGCCGCCGCCTCGCCTGCCACGGGGCTGCTGCACGACGCGTACTACGAGGCCGTCGCGATGGGCGGGAGGCTGGAGATCGAAGCGGCGGGGGCGGACACCACCCGCGTGGTCCTGCGCCTGCCGGTCCGTGCCGAGCCCGCGACGCCGCCGCATGGGGACGCCACGGGGCACGCCGACCGAGCACGGTCGGAACCGGTGGCCGGCGCCGGTCGCGAACACCGCGCGGCTGCGAGGCCGATCCGCGACTCCGATACGCCTCGCCCCGCGGCGTAAGGCGGGCTCATAGCCCGAGTTCCGAACGGCTGCGATGGGGGCCCGCACGCGGCGCGCGGTCCACGAGTCGGCAGCGCCGGCTCGCGCATCCTCGGCCGAGGGATCTTTACAACCCCGCGCGCGGCGGGTACGATCCCGGCAACTGCGCACGGCGCTAGCTCAATTGGTAGAGCAGCTGATTCCAAATCAGCAGGTTGGGAGTTCGAGTCTCTCGCGCCGTGCCAGCTCCCACCCCGCCGCCCCCCTATCCGCCCGCGCCTGCCGGCTCGCTCGCGGCTCTCGTGCCGAATCGTTAGCATGGATCGGGTCGCCGCACACCGTCCGCACGGAGGAGAGCCGCCATGATCGCACATCCGTCGCGCCCCCGCGCGTTGCCCGCCGCCCTCGCGCTGCTGCTCGCGTTCGCCGCGCCGCTCGCGCTCGCCGCACCGCAGCAGGGCAAGCGGATCGCCACCGAGGGCAAGGGCTGGCTCGAGCGCACCCCGAGCGGACAGCTCGTGCTGCACCTCGCCGGTAGCCCCTACGAGATGGGCTACCAGCACGGCAAGCTCTTGCGCGATCGGATCCGCGAGATGGTGGGCCTGATCGTCGACAACCGGGGCGAGCTCGGCCGCAGCAAGGAGTACCGCGCCTACAAGCTCGTGCGTCCGATCATGCACTGGATGCTGCGACGCCACATCCCCGAACGCTTCCAGGAGGAGATGCGCGGGCTCGCCGACGGCGCGGGGATCTCGTACGACGACGTCGAGGCGGCCAACCTCTTTCCCGCCGCCTTCCACTGCTCGGGCATCGCGCTGTTCGGCGAAGCGACACACGACGGCTCGCTGTACCACGTGCGCATCCTCGACTACATGACGAAGGTGGGGCTGCAGAAGGCGGCGATCGTGATCGAGCACGCCCCGGCCGGCCACGCACGCTGGCTCAACGTGGGCTTCGCCGGCTTCATCGGTACCGTCACCGGCATGAACGAGCACCGGATCACGATCGGCGAGATGGGCGGGCGCGGGCAGTTCCACTGGAACGGGGTGCCCATGCCGCTGCTCATGCGCGACGCGCTCGAGCGCGCGCGCAGCCTCGACGAGGCGATCGAGATCTTCCGCACGAGCCCGCGCACCTGCGAGTACTACTACGTGGTCTCGGACGCCAAGATCCCCGACGCGCGCGGGATCTGGGCCACCCCGCGCGACTTCGAGCTCATGCGGCCCGGCGGAACCTTCGGCTTCGTGACCGCGAAGCGGCCGCGGCGCGGGGCGGCGGGCGGCAAGAGCTTTCTCGACAGCCCGCAGCTCGAGGTGGGCCCGCACCGGATCCTGTTCAAGGACGTGCGCAACCAGGTCGAGGGCTTCATCGCGATCGAGCCCCGGGACACGATCGTGCTCAGCGGCTACGACCGCTACCAGTACTTCATCGACCGGCTCATGCCGCGCTACGGCCAGGTCGACGAGCGCGCGCTCATGAACATGATCCGGCGCCCGGTCTCCATGTCGGAGAACCTGCACTGCGCGATCTTCCACCCCGACACCCTCGAGGTGTGGGTGGCGGTGGCCGCGCCCGACGGCTCGCCCGCCTGCGACCAGCCGTATCACC
>RFJN01000230.1 GCA_003694875.1 Planctomycetota bacterium
GAAGTTGAGCTGCAGCCGCCGGCCCGCCGGACTCTCGGGATCCTCGACCATCTCGTACACACCGGCGGGGCAGAACCGTTCGCACGGGTTGCCGTACTCCACGGTGCAGCGCCCCACGCAGATGTCGGGATCGCGCACGAGCAGGTGCGGCGGCTGGTCCTCGTCGTGGGTCGTGCCCGAGTGGTAGACGTCGGTCACCTTGTCGAAGGTGTAGCGGTTGTCGAAGCGCGTGCCGTCGTCGCAGATATCGGGCGGCACCTCCCTGGTGTCGTAGATCTGCTCGAAGGTCTTGTAGCGGGTGTGGTCGGGCAGCGACGGGAGCCGATCCTTGAACCCGCGTCCGCCGAACATCATCCGAAAGCCGGTCTTGAACATGCCCCAGTAGACGCCGCTGCTGAAGCTCTGGTGGAAGTTGCGCGCCTTCCACAGCTCTTCCTTGATGTAGGACGCCTCCACCTTCTGCTCGTAGCGACCGAGCACATCCCGCGACACGTCGTCGGCCACGAGCGCCTCGAGGATCGTCTCGGCCGCGAGCATGCCGCTCTTGATCGCGTAGTGGATCCCCTTGAGCGTCATCGTGTTGGTGAAGCCGGCGGTGTCGCCCACCAGCAACACCCCGTCGTGCGCGAGCCGCGGCACGGCCCACCACCCGCCGCCGACCAGCGTCTTCGCCCCGTAGTCCACGATCTCGCCGCCGTCGAGGATCTCGCGCACGAACGGGTGCAGCTTGAACTTCTGGAACTCCCGGTGCGGGTCGATGCACGGATCCTCGAAGTCGAGGTAGGTCACGTAGCCCACCGAGACGAGCCGGTTCGACAGGAAGTAGATCCAGCCGCCGCCAAGGTGCTTGTTGCCGAGGGGATAGCCCATGGTGTGGATCACCTCGCCGGTGCGATCGGGCGCCCCCTCGGGCAGCCGCCACACCTCCTTGACGCCGGTGCCGTAGGTCTGCGCGTTGCGACCGGTATCAAGTCCGAGGTACGGGATCAGGTACTTGCCGATGTTGCCGCGTGGCCCCTCGGCGAGCACCGTCACCCGCGCGGTCACGTTGGCCCCCGGCTCGTAGTTGCCCTTCGGCTTGCCGTCCTTGCCGATCCCCATGTCCCGGCACTGCACCCCCACCACCCGGGCCGCGCTCCCCTCGCCGCCGGCGTACAGCGGCAGCGCCGCCGGCATGCCGGTGAACACGTTCACCCCGAGTTCCTCGAGCTTCGGCTCGAACCAGCGCAGCAGCTTCGCGAGGCTGATCACCACCTTGCCCTCGTTGCGCAGCGTGGGCGGAGTGAACGGCAGCTTGAAGTGGCCCTTGCGCGTCAGGAACACCGTGCGGTCGGCGGCCACCGGCGCCGCCCCCTCGATCAGGGACGGATCCCAGTCGTCGCCGAGCAGCTCGCGGATCGCACGCGGATCCATGACCGCGCCCGACAGCCCGAGACTGCCGAGTTCGGCCCCCTTCTCGAGCAGCGCGATCTCGATCTCGAGCGGCTCGCCGCCGGACTTCTCGACCTCGGCGTTGTGGCGCTCGACGAGTTTCGCGAGGTGGTACGCCGTCGCCACCCCGGCGGGGCCGCCGCCCACGATCGCCACGTCGATCGGCAGCTCCTCGCGCTCGACATCGGGAAGGTTGAGCGTCGGCGCCTCGCCGACACGGAACTCGGGCGTCTCCGTCATCGCTGCAGGCCTCCTCGGTCCGGCGCGTAACACAGCGCGTCATGACGCGGCGATCGTAGCAGCCGCTGCCCGGGCGGACAAGGGGCGCAACCCGCGCGTACGCCGCCGCCGCACGATCCCTCAGAACGGGTAGCCGAGCACGAGGAAGATCGCCGAGCCGTCCCGGCTCCAGCCCATGTCGGCGCGCGCGACGATCCCCGAGTCCGGGATCAGGATCCGGAATCCGAATCCGGGCACGAACGACCAGTGGTCGAACGTCAGCGCGTCGCCCTCACCATACACCCGCCCCAGGTCGGCGAACGCCGCCACCTCGAGCCGCAGCCGGTTCTTGCGGATCACCGTCTCGAACACGCGCACCCGCTGCTCGATCGTGCCGAGCAGGTACGCCTCCTGCGTGTAGCGCCCGAGGCCGAAGCCGCGCAGCCGGTCCTTGCCGCCGAGCGTCGGCATCTCCCAGAACGGCACCCGTCCGGTGTTCGCGAGCTGGTGGTAGTCGAAGCGCAGCGAGGTGATCCAGCGATCGGGCACGATCGGCAGGTGTGCGACGAGCTGCGCCCGCCAGCGGTAGAAGCGCACGTCGCCGAACATGCGCGGCTCGGCGGCCTCGAACAGCAGGTCCACGAGCCAGCCCCGCGAGGGAATCGCCGGATCGTCGCGCAGATCGAGCGTCACGCGCGCTCCCACCCCGAGGACCTCACGCGATCCGCGCCCCACCCCCTCCACGCCCGGGAAGGCGTCGATCGTGTCCGGGGTGTCGGTGATATCCCCCCGCCGGATGTGACGCGCGTGCCGCCAGCGCATGGTGAGTCCGACCCGCAGTTCGTCGAGCACGCGATAGCCGACGTCCGCCCACAGACTCCCCTCGCGCATCTCGTAGTCGCTCTCGGCGTCGGCGCGCGTGCCGGAGCCGAGACCGTAGAACCGACGCGTCGGGTCGCGCACCACGTACGCGCCGGCGTGGAAGTCGCTGCGCGGCACGAAGCGATCCCGTCCGTGAAAGCGCCCCTTGTGCTCGAAGGCGCCGTTGCTCGACATGTCGTTGATCAGCACCAGCTCTTCCTGCAGCGTCGGGTAGAAGAAGACGCGCGAGGTGCCCCCGAAGCCGAGGATCTCGTTCCAGCGCACCGACGGAGCGAAGATCCACTCGATCCGCTCCTCGGGGTGCAGCAGCAGCACGGGCATCAGCCCGAGCCCGAAACCGAGGTTCGGATCCGCCATGACGATCGGGACGGGCACGAACGTCATGCGCGCGGTCTCGATCCGCGGCAGCTTCACCTCCGGTCCCGGGACCGAGCCCGGCGCCTCCCCGGGCAGCATCGTTTCGGGCGTGGGCAGCGGCGGCGGCCGGCGACGGGTCGCCTCGACCGCCTTGTCCCAGGGCGGGCCGAGCGGCACCCAGCCGGGCACGAACGGCAGCAGACCGCTCTCGCGCCGCTCGCTGCGCTCCTGCGCCGGCTTCGTCTGCTCGGAGGGCTTCTCCGCGTTCGACGGCGACGGGCGCGGCTGCGGTCCCTCGAGCTGGGGCGACGCCGGCGCCGTCCCGCCTCCTTCCGCCGCGATCGTCGCCGCGTCGGCCCCGCAGACCACGACGACGAGCAGGAGCGCGCGCACCGCGGACCCGAGGAGCGTACGGCGACGGTGACGAAGCACGTTGGACCCTTCCTCGCTTCCGCCCCGCTCCCCCGTCGCGCTGCCCGTTGCCGCCCCGCGGCGCGGGGCATGTTGCAAGCGCGCTCGGATCGGTACTCTATAGCGACAACGCATGGGCACCACAAGGGGGCGCGAGCGCCCCACGCACCGGTCCGCCGCGAGAGAGCCTGCGCCATGTCCAACGGGAAGCTGCACTTCGAACCGGATCGCGAACTCGACGGCGTGCTGCGCGTGAGCGCCGAGCCCGATCTGCCGCGTCCCCGCGTGGTGGTGATCGGCGGGCTGCACGGCAACGAGCCGTGCGGGCTGCAGGCGATCGATCGCGTGCTCGAGGCGTTGCGCGACGGCGCGCTGCCGTGGCGCGCCGGCACGGCGGTGTTCGTGCGCGGCAACCTTGCGGCGAGCGCCTGCGGCTGTCGCCACACCCCCGAGGGGGTGGATCTGAACCGACAGTTCGACTACGCCTTCGAGTCCTCGCTGCCCGCCGACCGGTGGGTGCACGAGCACCGGCGCGCGCACGAGCTGCGACCGCTGCTCGAGGACGCCGACGCACTGCTCGACCTGCACTCGGCCACCCGGCCCACCCCGCCGTTCGCGATCGCCACCCGCGACGATCGCTCGTTCGAACTCGCCTGCCGGCTCGGGCTGCCGTGGGTGGTGCGCGGCTGGGAGGGGCCGGGGCTGGTGGGCGAGCAGGTCGTGCTCAGCGTGCTCACGCGCCTCGAGCGCCCGGCGGTCGGGGTCGAGTGTGGCCAGCACGACGAGCCGGCCGCCGCCGATGTTGCCTATCGCTGCACACTGCGGTTCCTGCGCGCCACCGGCGTGCTCGCCGACGATCCGAGCGAGCCGCAGCTCGACGAGCCCGCCCGCCCGCTGCTGTTGCGGCTCACCGAGGTGCTCAAGAAGCCGAGCCCGAGCTTCCGCTTCGCTCGCCCGCTACGCGGTCTCGAACGACTCGAGCGCGGCAGCGTGGTGGGCGGCGATCGGGCGATCGAGGTGCGGCTGCGCCGGGACGCGTACGTGCTGCTGCCCAACGACGAGGTGGCGGTCGGCCACGATGTCCTGTATCTCGCGCAACCGGAATCCGACCCCGACAGCGCCGCGACCGGACCGCGGTGAGCCCCGGCGCCGGCCTCGCCCGATTGGCCAGCGCAGCGCCGCTGCGCTAGGCTGGAGAGCGCGACGACGCAGCGAGAGGAAGGCAACGCTTGGCGGCAAGACGTCGATCGGCCCCGACCGCAACCGAGACCCGCACCGGCCCCGACCTCTTCGAGCGACGCGGGGTGCGCGACCGTCGGCTGCTCGCCGCGTTGCGCGCGGTGCCCCGCGCCCCGTTCTTCGGCGAGCCCGACGACCACGGCGGCTCGGCGAGTTCGCCGCTGCGTCTTCTCGAGGTGCCGCCGCCCGATCTCGTGCTCTACGTGGTGCGCGCGCTCGCGCTCGAGCCGAGCCACCGCCTGCTCGTGCTGCCGGCCGGCTCGGGCTATCTCGCCGCGGTACTGTCGCACCTCGTGGCGCAGCTCGTGACGGTGGTGCCCGAGCCGACGGACGTGCCGCGGCTCCGGGAGCGGCTCGAGCACGCCGCACGAGAAAACGTACGCGTGCTCGTCGGCCCGCTCGAGTCGCCTCCCCCCTCGGGCCGGCAGTACGACGCGATCCTGCTCACGCGTGACTTCGGGGACGTGCCCGAACGCGTGCTGCAGCAGCTGCGCGTGGGCGGACGCCTCGTCATGCCGCAGCCCGCCGGCCCGCAGGCGCTGCACCTGCTGCAGGTGCAGCGCGTCGCGCGCCGGCAGTTCCAGCGCGAGCAGCTCGGCGGCAAGAACGTGGCGCCGCTGCTCGGGGATCTGCTCGTGGACGCGGGGGTGTGCGACCGCGAGACGGTCGAGACCGCGGCGCAGCAGGCGGCCGAACGCGGCGTCACGATCGGCGAGCAACTCGTCGCGCAGCAGCTCGCCGACGAGGGCGAGATCTACCGCGCGCTCGCGCGCCAGCGCGGGCTGCGATCGGGTTCGGTGGAGGCGCTGCTGATCACCGCCGACCGGCGGCTGTTCGAGCAGTACCCCAAGAAGTTCCTGCGCCACAACCGGCTGCTGCCGATCCGCCGCGAGCACGACACGCTCGTGGTCGCCACCTGCGACCCCAACGTGCGGCCGCGCGAGCTCGCCCACACCCTCGGGGTGCCCGCGGTCCAGATCCACCTGCTGTCGCCGACCGACTACCGGCGCATGGTGGCGGCCTTCGATCTCGGCTACACCGGCGGCGGCGAGGAGGAGGAGACGCAGGCCGAAGCCGGAGCGCCGCCGGCCGGCGCGACCACACAGGATCTTCTCGCCGGTGCGCTCGACACCTCGCTCGAGTCACAGTTCGTGGCGCTGTTCGACGCGCTGCTGCTCGACGCGATCGGCGAACGCGCCTCCGATCTGCACCTCGAGTGCTTCGAGAACGAGGTACGGGTGCGCTTTCGCGTCGACGGCCGGCTGCGGGACGTGCCGCGCTACCGGCTGAACGCGCGCGATCTCACCGGTCTCGTGAACGTGGTCAAGGTGAGCGCCGATCTCGATATCGCCGAGCGCAGGCTGCCGCAGGGCGGGCGGATCCGGCGGCGGGTGGGCGGACGCGTCTACGACCTGCGCGTGCAGACGCAGCCGAGCCTCTACGGCGAGGCGGTCGTGATCCGGCTCCTGCCGCAGGACCGCAAGCTGCTGAGCGTGGAGGAACTCGGCTTCAGCCACGAGCTCGCGCTCGCCTACCAGCGGCTGCTGCGCAATCCGCAGGGGCTCGTGCTCGTGGTGGGGCCGACCGGCAGCGGCAAGTCGACCACGCTGTACGCCGGGCTGCAGCGGCTCGCGCGCGATCCGACCCGCAAGGTGATCACGATCGAGGACCCGATCGAGTACGCCATGCGCGGGATCCAGCAGTGTGCGGCGCGCCCCGATATCGGTTTCGACTTCGCCGCCGCGATCCGCGCGTTCCTGCGCGAGGATCCCGACGTGATCCTGGTGGGCGAGATCCGCGACGGAGCGACCGCACTCGAGGGCATCCGCGCCTCGCAGACCGGCCACCTCGTGCTGTCCACGCTGCACGCCAACGACTCGGTCGACGCGGTGCAGCGGCTGTTCGACCTCGGGCTGCACCCCAACTCGATCGCGAGCGAGCTGATCGCGGTGGTGGCGCAGCGGCTCGCGCGCCGGATCTGCACGGCGTGCCGGGTGCCGGACGAGCCCGCGGCCGAGCTCGTCGCCGAGATCTTCCCGGCCGGACTTCCCGAGGGCTTCCGCTGCTGGAAGGGCGAGGGGTGTCCGGAGTGCAGCGGGCAGGGCATGCGCGGGCGGATCGCGGTGGTGGAGATGCTGCAGGTGGGCCGCGCCATGCGGCGGGCGATCTCGCGCCAGCCGCTGGTGGACGAGCTGCGCGAGCTGGCGGTCGAGGCGGGGCTCGTGCCCATGCGCGACGCGGCGCTGCGGCTCGTGGGGCAGGGCCTCGTGCCGCTCGAGGAACTGCCGCGCTTCCTGACGGCCGAACAGCTCGCCGGCCACGGCGCGCACTGAGCCATCTTCCGGGCTTTGAAGCTCGGTCTGGCGCAGTGCAGCATGGATAGCAAAGAAGGTATGCACGCCGACGATCCGACCTGCGTAATGCCAGGACATGTTGCTTTGCGGCGGGTGCCCGGGTTGTGCGAAGCGGCCGGCTCGGACAGGCGCCGCCCTGCCGTCTCCCCACAACCGACGCTCACGGAACAGACTTCCTGGGTTCCTGGGTTCCTTATGATCACCACCACTGCGGCGATCGCCAGTTGCAGCGCCAGGATCGAGAAGACAATGAGGAACCCAGGAACCCCGGAACTCTTGGTCTCACACCATCTCGAGAAGCGGATTCGTTACCACGACTTCGTTGTCGTCCTTGCGAAGCCTTCCGTGGTCCAGGGGGGAGGTGTCCGGTTTACGCAACACGGAGCCAACGGGGTGTTGCGGTCTCGACGTCTCCGCGCCATGCACCTTGGTGGGGCGGCCGCGTGGTGCCCACCAGCTCGAGGCGCTGCTGTCACCAGTCGACGGCGGCGGCGGCGGTTCCGCTGATGGTGCTTCGAAACCGTGGACGTTGGCTCAGCCCGCCTCCGCCGCCTTCTGGCGGGCCGCCATGCGGGCACGGATCTGTGCGGGATCGCCGACCGGGATCGCCTCGAGAAGCCGCCGGGTGTAGGGGTGCTGGGGGCGCTCGTAGATCGCGTCGGCGTCCTGCAGCTCCACGATGTGGCCGCCGCGATCCTCGCGCAACAGCCGC
>RFJN01000231.1 GCA_003694875.1 Planctomycetota bacterium
GCCCCAGCCGGCCCCGTCGCAGCAGGCGGACGCGGTGCGCGAGAGCTGACGCGCGCGCTCGCGCTCGGATGGGCCGCCCCCTGCGCTTCATGGCCGCCTCCCGGCCGCGTGCGACGCGCGGGTGGGTGAGAGGAAATAGGTGATCCACGTATTGCCGTTGGTCCGCGGCCGGGCGACCCTCGTCTCGGGTCGTTCGATCGGGGTACGCAGGGAGGAAAGACAACGGCATGCAACGACACGTGACGAGGTGCGCGGGCGTGCGGTGGCTCGTGCTCGCGCTCGGGCTGGGCTGCGGTCTCGCCGGTCGTGCGGCGCGGGCGGTGACGTACACGCTGGTGGAGGCGGGCAGCACGCACCCGGGATCGGGAGGATTCGCTGGATTCGATCTGTTCGAGGCCGGTCACCCGGCGCCGGGTACGACGGAATTTCCTTACCTGCAGACGTTCACGGCCGGGCACGACGGCAACCTGTCCACCGTCCACTTCGGGTATTTCGAGGCCGACCCGTATTCGACGTCCTGGGACGCGGTGATCGGGCCATTTTCCGTCTACAACCTCGGCCCGGCGGGCTACCAGCCCGGCCAGACGCTCGCAGCGGGCGCCCCCGGCGTCAAGTGGGCGTGGGAGCTGCCGTACGAGCTTCCACACGCCATTACGCCCGGAAACAACGCCTACGGCTACGGGACGGGCGCGATACGGTTCGACGGCAGTGGTCCGCCGCAGTTCGGCGTGGTGCAGGCCGGCGACGTGATCGCGGTCGTATTCGACGGGCGCATCACGGATCCGAATGCGCCGCCGGAGGTGCAGCTCGGCCGCCCCTACGGCGACGCGTCGGGACCGGCGCCCTATGCCGGCGGCAGCGCGTACATGATCGATCCGGTCACGGGCTTGGTGACCGAGAAACCCGACCGCGACTACTGGGTCGAGTGGGAGATCTACGTCGAGGACAGCGGCCTGCGATTCGGATCGGTGGGCGCGGTGCCCGAGCCCGCCTCCCTCGCCCTCGCGGCCGTCGCGTTCCTTGCCCTCGCGGTCGCGCGGCGGCTTCGCTGACCCGCAGCCGCCTTTGATCGTCCGGCAACGCCTCGCCCCCGCGCTCACGCACGGGGGCGAGTTGCTTGTCTGTCCGCCCCCTGCTTGGCGCACGGCACGACGCGCGACGCGGCGGGTGGAAAACGAACGTGCGTTTTGTTAGCGTTGGCGCGTCGCGTCATGGGGCGCGGCTCGGCGCAGAGCGGAGAGAGGATCGCACATGACAGCGCAGACGCAGCCACCGGCCGAGGCGCCCGCCAACGACGGCAGCGTTCCGGCGTCCGGCCCGGCCACCCCGCCCGGCGGAGGCTTCCTGACCCGTCCCGTCCCCGAGCACGTCTTCACCCGCGAGCAGCTCGACGAGGATGTGTGCATGCTCGCCGAGGAGATCGATCGCTTCTGGGAAGAGCAGGTGCTCGGCAACCTCGAGAAGATCGAGAACAAGGCCGAGATCGAGGTGGACGGCGCGCGGGTGCCCATCGCGGTGCACCTGCTGCGAAAGGTGGCCGAACTCGGGCTGCTCGCGGTCGATCTGCCCGAGGAATACGGCGGGCTCGAGGCGGACAAGCGCACGAGCGGACGCGTTGCCGAATGCCTGCGCGGCTGCTCCTCCATGGCCGTCACGATCGGCGCGCACGCCGGCATCGGTACCCTGCCGATCGTGTACTTCGGCACCGAGGAGCAGAAGGCGAAGTGGCTGCCGAAGCTCGCCACCGCCGAACTCGTGAGCTGCTACGCGCTCACCGAGCCGGGCGCCGGTTCGGACGCGCTCGCGGGCAAGAGCACCGCACAGCTCGTGCGCGGCGAGGACGGCGAGCCCTCGCACTACGAGCTCACCGGCGAGAAGATCTGGATCTCCAACGGCGGCTGGGCCGATGTCGCGATCGTGTTCGCGCGCCTCGACGGCGCCTACTCGGCCTTCATCGTCGATCTGAACCAGCCCGGGGTCAGCCGCGGCGCCGAGGAGAAGAAGATGGGCATCCTCGGCTCGTCGACCACCACCCTGAGCTTCGACCGGGCGCGCGTCGAACTCGACGCCATGCTCGGCAAGCCCGGTGACGCCCCAAAGATCGCCTTCAACATCCTCTATCTCGGACGCCTCAAGCTCGGGATCGGCGATCTCGGCAGCTGCAAGTACACGATCGATCGCACGATCGCCTTCGGTCGCGAGCGCAAGCAGTTCGGCCAGCCGGTGATCACCTTCGGCATGCAGAAGGCCAAGCTTGCCGAGATGGTGTGGAAGACGTTCGCGCTCGACGCGCTGTGCTACCGGGTGCTCGGTGCGATCGACGATGCGATCGAGGCGGCGGGCGGCTCGGCGAGCGAGATCGCGGTGCTGCGGCGCTTCGGCCTCGAGACCTCGGCGATCAAGATCCTCGGCTCCGAGACGCTCATGCGCGTGGCCAACCATGCGGTCCGCATGCACGGCGGCTACGGCTTCAGCGCCGAGTACCACGTCGAGCGCGTCATGCGCGACAACGTCGTCGACACGATCTTCGAGGGCACGAACGACATCAATCGTCTCGTGCTCTATGGCGAACTGACCCGGGGGGCGTACGGAGGTACCCTCGAGCTGCGCCCCTACCTCGAGCGCGTGCACGCCGCGCTGCGATCCGGCCGGCTCGCGGCGCGCGAGGCGGACGGCCCCTTCGCCGATCTGGTGGGGCGTGTGGAGGGGCTCAAGCGCGCGTTCGCCTATGTGCTCGAACGCACCCTGATCGGGGTCGGCAAGGACGTGCGGGTGCGGCAGCAGCCCATGGCGGCGCTGTCCGACGGCGTGATCGCGCTCTATGCCGCCGAGAGCGCGCTCGTGCGTGCCCGCATGCTCGCTGCGCAGCAGGACTGCGCGACCGACCGCAAGGCCGCGCTCGAGGCGTGCGCGCGGCTCGCGGTCGCGCACGCGGCCGCGACGGTCGAGCAGATCGGAGAGTGCGCGCTCGCGCACCTCGGTCGGCCCGGCGAGACGGGGCGGCAGCGTTCGGAACTCGGCGCGCTTCTTGCCATCGGCAAGCGCGCGGTCGACCGCTACACGCTCGAGGACGTGCTTGCCACCTTCGCGATCGAGCAGGGCCGCTATCCGTTCTGAGCGTCGGGGACCGAGCCACAACCAACACGAGATCCGGGGCCGCAGGGCGACCCGAAAGGAGGAGACATGCAGGTTCGTAACGTGGGGATCGTGGACTTCGCCCGTTCGCCGATCGCGCGCGCCAAGGGCGGAGCGCTCAACGCGCTGACCAGCCTCGAGATCGGCGCCCAGGTGCTGCGCAAGCTGCTCGGCCGCAACGAGGCGGTGCCGCGCGACCGGATCGAGCACCTTGTGGCCGGCTGCGCCTTTCCCGAGGCGGAGCAGGGGCTGAACATCGCGCGCGGCCTCGTGGTGAAGGCGGGGCTGCCCGAGAGCGTCGCCGCGAGCACCGTCAACCAGTTCTGCGGCAGCTCGCAGCAGAGCACCATGATGCTGGCCGATGCGATCGCGCTCGGCAAGGGCGATATCGGGATCTCGGTCGGGCTCGAGCACATGGCGCGCGTGCCCATGGGCGGCTTCAACCCCTTCTACGATCCGGAGCTCTACCAGAAGCAGTTCTACATGGGCATGGGCGAGACGGCGGAGAACCTCGCGCGCGACGGCAACATCTCGCGCGAGGAGCAGGAGGCGTTCGCCATGGAGAGCCACCGGCGAGCGCTCGCCGCCTGGGCCGAGGGGGCGTTCGATCGCGAGGTCGTGGCGATCGAGCTGCCTGGCGGCGGCCGCTTCGAGCGCGACGAGTGCCCGCGCGAGCCCGATCCGGAGAAGATCCGCGCGCTCAAGCCCGCGTTCCTCAAGGACGGCACCGTCACCGCGGCGACGAGTTCGCCGGTCACCGTCGGGGTGGGCGCCATGATCCTCATGGCCGAGGACGTGGCGGCCGAACTCGGCATCCCGCTGCGGGCACGCATCGTGACCACCGCCGTGGCCGGCGTCGACTGGACGCGCATGGGCAAGGGGCCGATCCCCGCCACCGAGAAGGCGCTCGCGCGTGCCGGGCTCACGATCGATCGGATCGACGTGATCGAACTCAACGAGGCGTTCGCCGCGCAGGCGCTCTACGTCATGCGGCAGGCGAACTTCCCCCACGAGAAGACGAACGTGCTCGGCGGCGCGATCGCGCTCGGCCACCCGCTCGGCATGTCCGGGGTGCGCATCATCGGCACCGCGGTCACCGCGCTCGAGCGTCGCGGGGGGCGCTACGGGCTCGCCACCATGTGCGTGGGCGGTGGACAGGGGGTGACCACCATCGTCGAACGCGTGGACGCGGGATGATCGGTGTGCGCCCGTCGGGGAGCCCGGCGCGCGAGCACGGGCCGGAAGGGAGTTCAACCGCGTCACGAACAGGGATAGACGGCAAAGCCATGAACGATACCCACAACGCAGCCGACGGCGGTTTCGGCACCGTCGCGGTGATCGGCTCCGGCCTGATGGGGCGCGGGATCGCGGCGTTCTGCGCCGATCGCGGCCTGCAGGTGCAGCTCTACGATCTCGAGGAGAAGATCGCGCGCAAGGCGATCGAGATCCTCACCGACCCGAAGGCGAAGATCCCCCTGATCATGAGCCCCAAGAGCGCGCGCCGCATCACGCCGCTCGCGCTCGAGGCCCTGCCCGAGCGGCTCGGCGAGGCCACACTGATCATCGAGGCGGTGCCGGAGGTGCTCAAGATCAAGCTCTCCACCTTCGAGCAGGTGGACGCGCACCGGGCGCCGGGCTCCATCGTGGCCACCAACACCTCGGGTCTCAGCATCCACGCCATGGCCGAGGGGCGCAGCGACGATTTCCGCGCGCACTTCCTCGGGGTGCACTTCTTCAACCCGGTGCGCTACATGGACCTCGTCGAGCTGATCCCGATCGAGAGCACCGATCCCGCGGTGCTCGAGCGCATGCGCAACTGGCTCGCCGCCGCCGGAAAGAGCCCGGTGATCGGGCGCGACACACCCAACTTCATCGCCAACCGCGTGGGTGTGTACGCCATGATGAAGGCGGTCGAACTCATGCAGCGCTACGGCCTGACGATCGAGGAAGTCGACATGGTGACCGGCCCGCCGATCGGCGCGCCCAAGACCGGCACCTTCCGGCTCGCCGACCTCGTCGGGCTCGACACCCTGCTGCACGTGGCGCGCAACTCGTACGAGCGCTGCACCGACGATCCCGAGCGCGACATCTTTCGCCCCGCGCCGTTTCTCGAGCGCATGGTCGAGCAGGGGCTGCTCGGTGACAAGACCGGCAAGGGGTTCTACCGCAAGCGACGCGACGACAAGGGGCGGCGGATCATCGAGACGCTCGATCTCGAGAGCTTCGAGTACCGGCCGCAGAGTAAGCCGCGTTCGGACGCGGTGCGCGTCGCCAAGAGCTGGAGCCGTCCCCGCGACCGGATCCGCGCGCTGCTTACCTACGACGACCAGGATCGGATCTGCCGCTTCGCGCGCCACCTCGTGCTCGCGGTGGGGGTGTATGCGCTCGAGCGTGTGGGCGAGATCGCCGATGATGCCGCCACGATCGACCTCGCGCTGCGCGCCGGCTTCGGGCGCGATCTCGGTCCGATCGAGTCGCTCGATGCGGTGGGGCTCGAGCGGTGTGTGCGCTGGTGCCGCGAGCTGCAGATCCGCGTGCCGGAGCGGCTCGAGCAGGCGGCCTGTCGCGGCGAGACGCTCGCGCCGCGGCCGCCCGCGCCGCCGCACGTGATCGATCTCGCCGCCCTCGCGCGCGCGGGCCGCGTGGTGCGCGAGAACCTGAGCGCGCGCCTCGTCGATCTCGGCGACGGGGTGCTGTGCTGCGAGCTCGACCACAAGATGGTGCCGGCCATGAATCCGGTCGACGACTACATCATCGCCATGCTCGCGCAGGCGCACGAGGAGATCGCGAGCGGCAACTTCCGCGCGCTCGTGATCGGCAACCAGGCAAAGAACTTCTGCGCCGGTGCGCAGCTGCAGCTCGTGCTCGAACTCTCGCGCGCGGGCGAGTTCGACCGGATCCGCGAGGTGGCGCGCGCGCTGCAGACCGTCAACCTCATGAACCTGCACGCCCCGTTCCCCGTCGTCGTGGCGCCGCACGGCATGACGCTCGGCGGCGGGCTCGAGATCGCACTCGGCGCCCAGCGGCGGGTCTGTCACGCCGAGCTGTACTGCGGACTCGTCGAGGTGGGCGTCGGGCTCGTGCCGGCCGGCGGGGGCTGCTACCTGCTGTTGCGCAACATGTTCGAGCGCATGGCGAAGCGCAATCCCGGCCCCATGCCGCCGATCCAGCGTGCGTTCGAGCTGATCGGCTTCGGGACGGTCAGCCGCTCGGCGTTCGACGCCATGGAAAAGGGGCTCGTCCGCAAGGACGACGTGGTCGTGTTCCCGAAGCAGGAACTGATCGCGCGCGCCAAGCAGACCGCACTCGCCATGCTCGAGAACTTCGAGCGCACCGAGCCCATGGCCCTGCCGCTGCCGGGCGAGGAGGGCTACCTCGTGCTCGAGGACGCGATCGAGAACATGCGCAAGGCGGGCAAGATCACCGAGCACTCGGCGCGTATCGCACGGGTGCAGGCGCGCATCCTCACCGGTGGTCCGGACGCCGACATCCTCCGGCCCACCCCGCCGGAGACGGTGCTCGAACTCGAGCGCGAGGGCTTCGTCGAGCTGTGTGCCACGCCCGAGTCGCAGCAGCGCATGGAGCACATGCTCAAGAAGGGCAAGCCGCTGATCAACTGATCGCGACCGCGGGCCGTGGTGGCGTGTGGCGACGCGCCGGTGGGGGCTGCGAAGCCCGCCGGCGCGTCGTCGCGTTGTGGCGGGCTCGCGGCCACTGGCGCTTCGGCTCCCAGGCCGGCATCCTGACACCATGGAGAGGATCCTCGTGAGCGCGTGCCTGCTCGGGCACGAGGTGCGCTACGACGGCGGCCACTGCGCGCAGGGGGGGCTGCTCGCACGGTGGCAGGCCGAGGGGCGGCTCGTGCCGCTGTGCCCCGAGGTTGCCGGCGGGCTGGGCGTGCCGCGCCCGCCGGCGGAGATCGAGGGTGGCGATGCACGCGCGGTGCTCGCCGGCCGGGCGCGGGTGCGGCGGATCGACGGCGTCGACGTGACCGCGGCCTACTTGCGCGGGGCGGACGCGGCGGCCGCGCTGTGTCGCCGCGAGGGGATCGGTGTGGCGATCCTCAAGGAGGGGAGCCCGGCGTGCGGGGTGCGGCGGGTGCGCGACGGCAGCTTTCAGGGTCGGCGCGTCGCAGGTCGTGGCGTCGTCGCCGAACGGCTCGCCCGGGACGGGATCCGC
>RFJN01000023.1 GCA_003694875.1 Planctomycetota bacterium
AGCTTCTTCGCGCTCGCCTGCTCGGCGTTGAGCACCTTGCCCCGCAGCGGCAGCACCGCCTGCGTGCGCCGGTCGCGCCCCTGCTTCGCGGTGCCGCCGGCCGAGTCGCCCTCCACGATGAACAGCTCCGATCCCGCCGCCTCCCGGGCCGCGCAGTCGGCGAGCTTGCCGGGCAGGGCGAGGCGTCGCGTCGTCGCGCTCTTGCGGCGCACGGTGGCGGCCGCCTCGCGGCTCGCCTGGCGCGCGCGCGCGGCGGTGATCGCGCGCAGCGCCACCCGTTCGGCGAGACTGCGGTTGTCGTGCAGCCACGTTTCGAGCGCCGCGCGCAGCACCCCCTCGAGATCGCTCTGGATCTCGGGGTTCGTGAGCCGGTCCTTCGTCTGTCCCTGGAAGTGCGGATCGTGCAGGAAGACGCTGATCACCCCCGTCACGCCCTCGCGCACGTCCTCGCTGCCCACCTTCACCCCGCGCGGGGCGAGCTTGTGGGTGGCGATGTAGCCGCGCACCGCACGCGTGATCGCGTTGCGCAGCGCGTTCTCGTGCGTCCCCCCCTGCGGCGTGCGCACCCCGTTGACGTAGCTGCGCAGCGACTCGTCGGTGGCCTCGGTCCAACCCACCGCGCACTGGAAGCGCGGCATCGCGGTGCGCTCGTGTGCGAACGTCTCCTCGAACAGCGCCCGCCGCGAGCCGCTCTCGATCAGGTGCCGCACGAACGCGCGCAGACCCTCGGGGTGCGCGATGCGCTCCTTCGTGCCGCTGCGGGCATCGCGCCAGATGATCTCGAGACCGCGGTGCAGATACGCCCGGTCCTCGAGGCTGGCCCGGATGCGCTGGGGATCGAAGACCGGATCGGCGAAGATCTCCGGATCGGCGCGGAAGCTCACCTTCGTGCCGCTGCCGCGCGTGGGCCCGAGCGGCTCGAGGGCCGAGATCGGCTTGCCGCGCGCGAACGCCTGCCGCCAGCGCCGCCCGTCGCGCCGCACCTCGACGACCAGGGACTCGCTCAGCGCGTTGACCACCGACGCGCCCACCCCGTGCAGCCCGCCCGAGTGCAGATAGCTCTCGCCGCCGAACTTCGCGCCGGCGTGCAGCGTCGTCAGGATCAGCTCGAGCGCGGGGCGGCCGTGTTCGGGGTGCAGGTCGACGGGGATCCCGCGCCCGTCGTCGGCGATCGTCACCGTGCGCCGGTCGCGCGAGATCTCGACCTCGATGCGGCTCGCGAAGCCGTTCATGACCTCGTCGATCGCGTTGTCGAGGATCTCCCACACCAGGTGGTGCAGCCCCCGCCGGTCGGTGCCGCCGATGTACATGCCCGGTCGCATGCGCACCGGCTCGAGCCCCTGCAGCACCGTGATCGCACTCGCGTCGTAGCCGGCCCCGCCACTCGCCTTGCCGCGGCGACGCGCTCGCGCGCGCGCGTTCGATGTGCCGGCTGCGCCTGCGGAGCGTGCCGCCGCCTGCGCCTCGAACAGCCCGCGTTGCGCGGTACGGGCGCGCGCCTCACTCGCCATGGCTCCCCTCCCCGCTGTCCGGCTCCGCGGCCTCGTCCTCGCCCTCGCGCGCGAGCCTCGGGATCTCGATCTCCGCCTCGGGCGGTCCGACGATCCGGTCCCGCCGCACGAGGTGCCGCCCCTTGCCGCCGCGCGCGGTCACGCTCCTGTCGGTGACCGGAAACTCCCGCACCGCACCGCCGGCGGTCTGCAGCCGGACGGGATCGCCGTGGCCGCGCGAGGTGGCGAGCCACACCACCCGGTCGCCCGGCTCGAGCCGGATCCCGCGCACCCCCTTGCCCGGTCCCGAGAGCACGTTCACCTCGTCGAGCGCGAACGCGATCACGCGCCCGCCCTCGGTCGCGAGGGCCACGAAGCGCTGCGCCTCGTCGGGCAACAGCACGCGCACGACCTCCTCGCCGGCGGGCAGCCGACAGTAGCGCCGTCCGGTGCGCTGGCTCGGCTCGCGGTGCGTCGTCAGGGGAAAGCGCAGCACCTGGCCCGCGGTCGTCGCCGCGAGCAGCCACGGTCGCGGCGGGGCGTCGTCGCCCGACGGCTCGTCGGCGGGGGTGAGTCGCGGATCGAGGCTCAGCGCGCCCACGATCCGCTCGCCGTCGCGCAGACGCACGAGCTTGCCGAGCGGCTCGCCGTAGCCGTGGGTGGCGGGCACGTCGTGGATCCGCAGCACGTACGCGACCCCGAGATTGGAGAACAGCGCCACCGTGGCGCGCGTCGAGCCCGGCAGCACCCACGCCACCGCGTCCCCCTCGCGCGTGCGCGTGCTCCGCGCCGAACGCAGCCGCCCCACGCGCTTGATCCAGCCGTCGCGCGTGAGCACCACGTGCGTGTCCTCGTGCGCGATGAACGCCTCGGCGTCGTAGACGTGCGTGTCGTCCTCGCTCGTACGCACGCGCGTGCGCCGCGGCGTCGCGTGCCGCGCACCGAGCTGTTCGAGCTCGTCGCGAATCAAGCGCCAGCGCGCGGGCTCGCTCGCGAGCAGCGCCCGGACCTCGTCGGCCTCGGCGCGCTTTTCGGCGAGTTCCTCGAGCACCTTGCGGATCTCGAGCGCGGCGAGCTGGTAGATCCTGCGATCGAGCACCGCATCGGTCTGCGCCTCGCTCAGCCCGAAGCGCTTGCGCAGCTTGCGGTGCGCGTCCGCGCGTCCCTCCGAGCGCCGCACGATGCGCAGCGCCTCGTCGAGCGCGTCGAAGATGATCGCGAACCCCTCGAGAATGTGGATCCGCTGTTCGAGCTTGCGCAGCCGGTGGGCGAGCCGGCGCGTGACCACCTCGAGGCGGAAGGCGAGAAACTGCTCGAGCGCCGCCTTGAGCCCGAGCCGCTCGGGCCGTGTGACCGCCGGATCGGCGGTGGGCACGAGGCAGGTCAGGTTGAGGTGCAGGTGCGTCTCGAGCGGGGTGTGCCGGTAGAGGTACGCCATGACCGGCGCCGGCTCCGCCCCCGCCTTGAGGTCGATCACGACGCGCACCTCGTCGGTCGACTCGTCGCGCACGTCGAGCGCCTGCGGCACCCGTCGCGCGGCGATCTGCTCGCCGATCTTCTCGACGATCGCGCTCTTGGTGACGCCGTAGGGGATCGAGTCGATCACGATCCGGCTGCGCCGCCCCTCGCGCTCGACGCGGTAGCTGCCGCGCACCTTGAAGCTGCCGCGACCGGTCTGGTAGGCCTCGCGCAGCGCCTCGCGCGAGGCGAGCAGCTCGCCGCCGGTGGGCAGATCGGGACCCTTGACCGTGCGCAGCAGCTCCGCGGTGCTGCGTTCGGGATCGTCGATCAGCCGGACGCAGGCGCGCAGCAGCTCGCCGAGGTTGTGCGGCGGAATGCTCGTGGCCATGCCCACGGCGATCCCCTGCGCGCCGTTGAGCAGGAGGTTGGGGAAGCGGGCGGGCAGCACCACCGGCTCCTCGCGCGTGCCGTCGTAGTTGGGGCGCAACGGCACGGTGTCGGCGCCGAGTTCCTCGAGCAGTTCCATGGCGAGCGGGGTGAGGCGCGCCTCGGTGTAGCGCATGGCGGCCGCCCCGTCGGCGTCGAGCGAGCCGAAGTTGCCCTGCCCGTCGACGAGCGGCTCCCGGAGGCTGAACGGCTGGGCGAGCCGCACGAGCGCGTCGTAGATCGCCTGGTCGCCGTGCGGGTGGTACGCCCCCATGACCTGGCCGACCACGCGCGCGCACTTCATGTAGCGGCTCGTCGGACTCAGCCGCAGATCGCGCCCCATGGTGAAGAGGATCCGCCGCTGCACGGGCTTGAGCCCGTCGCGCACGTCGGGCAGCGCGCGCGAGGTGATCACGCTCATGGCGTAGTTCAGGTAGCGGCGACGGGTCTCCTCGGCGAGGGAGACCGGCAGGATCGTCTCGGCCACGGGCGGCTGCGAACCTCCACGGTGAACGGCTCCGGATCCCGCATGCTACCTGCCATGACCGACAGGACAAGGATTGCGGGCCGCACGGGGGCGGCAGATAGCGGGTGGGCGAGGGTGGACCGGTGCAACGGCGCGTCATCTTCGGGATTGGTGCGGGCGGGGATAAACCCCGCCCGGGCGGAGGGATTGGCGAATGTGGCGGGGTTGGGGGGGCGTGTGGGTTGGTGGCGGCTGGAGACGGGGCGGTCGTGGCGGAACGCGACGAGGTCACGCGCTGAACCCCGACGGGATCTCGTGAGATGCGGCGGCGTCGTCGCCTGACGCCGCTCGTAGGGGGGGGCAGCCCCGCCCGCACCAGCCACGCCCGGGACAGGCCATTGCACCGCCAGACGTGGCATTCGGTGGAATGGACAACCGCTGACGTCGACGGTGCGACGGCGAGACGCCGTCGCTCCGACAACCAGCTGGCCTCTCCCGTGATCGTCGTCCGCCCGCGGTATGCGGCCTCCTCGGGGCGGCTCCCTCCGGCTGCGGCAACCGAAGCGACGCACCGGATCCCTTGGCAGCACGGTACGAATTGCCGAATCCGCTCGCGCAGGGGCATTGGGATCCACGCCGCACCTCCGGTGCGAGCGCGCACCCGGCACGCCGCAGGCGCGCGGTCGCAACCGCTCACCGCTACCGGCGGCCCCGACGTCGCGGTATCCGGCGGTCCCGGTACGCTCCGGCGGCTCGCCTCAAGCCGCTCCGCGCACGAACCGCAGGGTGATCTCCGCCACCCGACGCCCGTAGGCCTCCGCGGTCTCGAGATCGCCTTGCGATGGCGCCTCGCTCGGCGGCAGCTCGAAGCTCACGCCCATGGGGCCCACGAACGAGCCCACGCGGTTGTGCGCCTGCGGGCCCGGTCCCTCGGGACGCTTGAGCGATTCGGGATCGTTCGCGGCCGGCAGGATCCCGGTGCCCACGTAGATCATGCCGTGCTGCATGGCGTTGATCACAAGCCCCAGGAGCGTGTTCAGCTTGTCGCCCGAGTAGGAGGCGGAGTTCGTGAACGCTCCGGCGATCTTGTCGCGCCAGGCCTGCGCCGCCCACTTGCGCGCCGCCGCCTCGAGAAACCGCTTCATCTCGGCTGAGATGTTGCCCATGTAGGTGGGGCAGCCGAAGATGATCGCGTCGGCGTCGTCGAGCGCATCGAGGTCCTCGATCGCCTGGCCCACCTCGAGCAGCCGCGCCTGCACGCCCTCGACGCTGCCCGCGCCCCGCGCGACCGACTCCGCCATGCGGCGTGTGTGCCCGAACCCGCTGTGGTACACGACATCGACACGAGCCATGCGCCTCTCCTCCCGTGCGTCGAGTATCGAGGCGGCCATCGTCGCGAACGCACCGACGGAGATCAAGCGCACCGCCCGCCGGGCGGTCAGACCCACCGGCGGGCGGTAGTGGGCGACGGCGACCTCAGACTGGACGGCGACGGCGACGGCGGCGCAGCGCCGCGACGCCTGCGGCACCCGCCGCGAGGAGGCCGAGCGAGGAGGGCTCGGGGACGGGCGCGGCCGCGCTGAATGGCGAGAAGTCCACGTGGAAGTCCGGCGTCGTGTTGAGCGGCTGATCGGACCAGATCCAGTCGACCACCTCGGCCCCGCTGAAGGCCGTCGGCGACGCCAGGGGACCGGCAGGGGCGGGTATGCGGATTCTCATCGCGCCGAGGTGTAGGGCGGAGCCGCCCGAGGGAGCAAAGCGGAAGAACGCCGCGAGGGTCTTGTCCTGCGTGGCGTTGGCGGCGCTGCGCCAGCTCGGGAGGGTCCAGGCACCACTGACGGCTGCCGTGCTCGAGGGGCCCGGTTGCGCCCGCTTCCAACGGTTGACGAAGAAGGCTCCGTAGCTCGACGAGGAGTACCAGGTGCCCGAGAAGCGCGACGCGACGGTGGAGAACACCTCGCTGCTCGCGGCGGGAACCGCGTAACAGAAGTAGCTCTGGTCATGCGCCACGACGACCGATCCCGTGGAGCGGGTGAACGTACGGGTTGCAACGTTGATCCGGGTGGTCCCGGTGCTGACCAGAAAGCGGTTGTCGGGGCGCTGGGGGAGATGCGACGGGGGCAAGGCGAAGATGCCGTCCTGCGGCCAGGGGCCGTTGCTGTAGCGGATCCAGCGGAGAACGAAGTCGGTGACCCCGTCGCCCTCGATGTCGACCGCCGTGCCGGCTTCCGTGATCGGGAGGTGGCGTGCCCCGCTGTAGATCGTGGCCGCCTGCGCGGACAACCCGGCACTCGTGCCCAGCGCGCCCACTGCCGCGCAGTACCGCGCGATGCGGCGATACAGACCGAGTTGAACGCCAGTGTCTCGCTGCTTGAGCGATCCCCGCTCTACCGCACCCGCATGTTGCATTGCACGCCCTCCCTCGCTCTGACGTCGACGCCACGAGGATGCGTGTTGCCCGTGTGCGCAACCATGGGTGGATGGCGGATTCTTTCGGTGGCGGATACCCTACGGCGTCCCCCCCAGGGCAGGGCGAGATCGAGGTGGCGTCCTACACCACAGGCCACGACATGAGCGTCTGTGGAACACACCGCGACGACGAGACCGTCGGCCTTTGCCCCCGCGCAACCGCACGATTCGGCCCGCCACGCCACCGCCTGTACCTGCTGCGGTCCGCCGGCGCCAGCTTGCGCCGACGACTCGCGTCTTCTGTGCGAGCCTGTGACTCCACGGGGACTGTGCCGGCGGGCGGCGTGTGCCCGGTCCGTGCGAGCTGGAGTGGGCGGACGCGGGCTGAACGCGCCACGCCATGCTCTTCCCGAGGACCGGCGGCGCAGGGACAGGACCGTATACGAGGTGCGGCGCGGCCGGTAGGGGACTCGCCCGGCACCGGGCGCGAACCGGCTCCCTGGTGCTCAGGGAGCAGCTTCGCACGCGCGTTCTCGCCTGCCCACGCCCCCGAACCGCCGACGCATGGCGAGCACCCCGAGCGCGCCCGCCGCGAGCAGTGCGAGCGGGGCCGGCTCCGGCACCTCGGTCGAACCGAGCGGCCCGAGCTCCTGCGGGAAGCTCGCGGCGGTCAGCGAGACGTCGAGCAACGGGGCGGCCCCCTGGTCCCAGTCGGTCAGGATCACCCAGTCGCGCACGACCGCGTGCGCGAACCGGACGCCCGTGCCGTTCCATACCGGGGGCCGACCGTGATGCGCATGAGACCGACGCCCACGTTGCCCGCCGGTCCGTCGAAGCGGAACGCTGCGGTGATGGTCACGGGGTCGGTGGCGCTCGCCGACGGCGGAGACGAGAAGAAGGTGCCCGAACTCGTCGGTGTCCAGCGGCAGCGGAAATCTCCGCCGGTGTCCGAGCGCGGGACCGCGGCCATGGCGAACAGCGCGCGGTCCGCCGCTCCCACGTAGGCGCTGGCCGGCCCCGGTGGCAGCCCCACGGAGATGCCGGCGCTCGTGTCCGGCCCACTCGCCGCGACGAAGCGGGTTGCGCCGAACGACCAGCTCGAGGAGAGCGAGGCCGGGCGGCGGCGAAAGCGGTCGCCGCTCGAGGTGCCGGGCCGGCCGGACACGACGTCGAGGCGATAGCGGTCCCCGCTGCTCGTTGCGGTGAACGAACGATGGCGCAGCGTGAAGTCGATCTGCCCGTCCGAATCGACGTCCAGCCCCACCCCCGCGGGGTCGATCTCGGTGTCGCGCACCCCGCTCCAGTAAATCGAGTACAGCGACGATGGAGGTGTCGTGATGTCGATGAGCGTCGCCGCGTGCGCCGCGCCTCCTGCGCTTGCGAGTGCGACACCGCCCGCGGTGACCATGCGCACGTACTGCCGGACGCGATCCCGCACCCTTGTCGCGTCCCCTTGTTTCGGCTTCGTCTCCAACACGGCGTTCTCCGGCTCTCGACCCCGCGCGGTCTGCGGGGTGACACACAGGAGAAGCCGCCGGGGGCCGGGTGCATCACAAGATCACAAGAAACTCGCGTGAGCTGCGAAGGCGCGAACCGAACGCGGGCGCGGCGCGACGCACCGCAGGGACCGCGACCGCGGCACGGCCGGGTCCCCCAGGCCCGCCGGGATCACGGGCGGCGGGCCAGGATCGCCTGCAGGATGCGGCCGCGCTCGTCCGGGCCGGTGTGCTCGCACACGACCTCGAGGCCCGCCAACCGACGGCGCAGCTCGCCCGGCTCGAGCACCAGCCGCGCGCGTCGCGGGCGTCCGCTGCGCTCGCGCTCGGTGCGGTCGAAGGTGCGCACGCACGCG
>RFJN01000232.1 GCA_003694875.1 Planctomycetota bacterium
GATCGTGGTCACGACCGGACGCGCCGCTGCGGTGGCGCTGCTCGCTGCCGCTCTCGAACCCGCGGGCCGCACCGTCGTGCTCGACGCACCGATCGATCGCCGCATGCCCGCGCTCTGGTCGGCACGCGGCGGCGCCGTCCACGCCGTGCCGCGGCGACTCGAAAACGGCTGGCGGTTCGAGATCGAGCGGTTCGAGCACGCGCTGCAGGCCCCGTCGGTGTTCGCGGCGCAGCTGGCCACGCCGCACGATCCGACCGGACTCGCCTTGCAGGAGCTCGAGATCTGTCGGCTCGCCGCGGCGGCGGAGCGCGCCGGGATCTGGCTGCTCGTCGACGAGAGCGCGCGCGATCTGCAGCCCGGCGCCGTGTTGCCGGTGGCGGCGGGCCTCAGTCCGCGCGTGATCACCCTCGGCTCGCTCGCCGAGACCCACGGGCTGCCGGGGCTGCGTCTCGCGTGGCTGGTGATGCGCGACGAGGCGCTGCGCGCCCGCCTTCTGGCGTGCGATCTCGCGGGAGCCACCCGCCCCTCGGTGCTCGACGAGGCCGTGGCGCTGCGAGCGCTGCGCGCGCGCGGCCCCTGGCGCGAGGAGCAGCAGGTGCGGCTGCGGCTCACGCGCGAGACCGTGCGTCGCTGGGCCGCCGGGCAGGGCGAGAGCGTGTCGATCGTGGTGCCGGAGACCGATTCGGTCGCGCTTGCCACACTCGTGCCGCTCGCCGGCGCCGATCTCGACCGCTGGCACGAGACGCTGCGCACCGCGTTCGGGCTCGCGGTCGCCCCGGGCGCGCGCTTCGGGCTCGCCGACCACCACGTACGGATCGGCTACGGGGCGCTGTCGCACGACGATCTCGTCATGGGGCTCGCGCAGCTCGGCGCCGCGGTGCGGGCGTTCGCGGGCGGCTGAGGCGCGCGCCGCTCAGTGCGGCGGGGCCGTGAGGGCGGCGCGCAGGCGCGCGAGTTCCGGCGCGTCGGGCCAGCGGGGCGCGATCGTCTCGAGCACGCGGGCGGCCTGCTCGCGCCGGCCGGCCTCGAGCAGCCACGCCACCCGCTCGAACTGCAGCGCGCGATCGTCGGGCCGCTGCGCTGCGAGCGCCTCGAGGTGCCGCAGCGCCGCCGGCAGGTTGCCGTCGGCGCGATACAGATCGGCAAGAAGCCGCCGCGCCCGCGCCGCGGCCGGGGTATCCGCCCCGCTCTGCACCGCCACCTCGAGCGCCACCGCCGCCTCGTCGCGACGCCCCGCGGCGAGCAGCGCCCGGCCGAGTTCGGTGCGCAGCTCGACCGCGAGCGGATCGCGCTCGAGCGCGGCGCGCAGCACCGCGATCGCACGCTCCGGATCCTTGCGCTCGAGCGCGAGCCGGGCGAGCGCGAGCGCGGCGGGGGCGTAGGCGGGATCGACCGCGAGCGCCTGCGCGAGCCGCTTGTGCGCCGCCTCCGTCCGGCCGTCGCGCAGCGCGATCCGGGCGGCGGCGGTGAGGGCGGCGGCGTCGCCCGGCGGCCGCTGCCCGAGCGCGAGGTAGCGCTGTTCGGCCTCGTGCGGTCGCTCGAGATCGAGCAGCAGATCGGCCTCGAGCCGCCGGTAGGCCGTCGAGGTGGGCGCCTCGGCGAGCGCGGGCCGCAGCGCTTCGAGCGCCTGCCCGGGCAGCTTCAGCTCGCGCAGCGCGCGCGCGAGACGAAACGCCGGCTCGGCGGCCCCGGGCGCGAGGCGCACCGCCTCGCGAAACGACTGCACCGCCGCGAGCCGCTCGCCGCGCCGCCGGTGCAACTCGCCCTCGAGCAGCGCGAGTGCGAGCCGATCGGCGCCGGGGTCGGTGCGCGCGGCGGCGAGCAGCGCCTCGGCCTGATCGAGGCGAGATCGATGCAACGCCAGCGCCGCGAGCGCGAGGCGGCTGTGGGGAGCCTCGGGAGCGTCGGGATCCTCGCGCAACGCCTGTTCGTAGTGGGCGAGCGCGGCCGGTTCGTCGCCGAGCGCGGCGTAGGCGTCGCCGAGCAGGTGCAGCACGGAGCCGAGCGAGGGGCGCCGCTCGTGGGCCGCGCGCAGCGCCGCGAGCGCCTGCTGCGCACGCCCCTCGGCGAGCAGGATCCGGCCGGTGGCGAGGTTGGTGTGCACGTTGTCGCGGGCGCCGAACCGCTCGGCGCGCTGCACCGCCGCGCGCGCCTCTTCGAGGCGTCCGAGCCGGGCGAGCGTGTCCGCCAGAGCGGCCCACGCCGCGGCGTTGTCGGAGCGGTAGCGCGTCGCCTGCTCGAACGCGCGACGCGCCGGCTCGAGCCGGCCGGCGGCCAGCTCGCGCTCGCCGCGTAGCAGCGCGCGACGGTCGGCGCCGGCGCGGATCGCCGCGCGGATCCCGAAGCCGAGCGCCGCGAGCACGAGCAGCACCGCGCCGGCCGCGATCCAGCGCCGGTCGAGCAGCGGGGGGCGGAAGCGATCGAAGGGTGGCGGACTTCCGTCGCGCAGGTCGATGTCGCAGCCCGCGCAGCGCCGAGCGTCCTCGGGGTTGGGCCACCCGCACAGCGGACAGCGCGGCCCCTCGGCGGTCGGCACGGGGCGGGCCTCGGCCGTCTCCTCGAGAAGGGTCTCATCGCGTGCGAGCGCCTCGTCGAGCGCGGCGAGGTCGAGTTCCGACTCCGGATCGCCGCCGGCGGCTTCGCTCGATTGCATTCGGAACGCCATGCCCCTGTGC
>RFJN01000233.1 GCA_003694875.1 Planctomycetota bacterium
GCTGCCCCGGGCCGAGGTCGGTCATGGCGTCCCAGATGAAGCGGTGCACCGTGCCGCCCGGGCTCGCGGTGAGGCCGGTGGTCGGCGGGCTGTCGGGGGTGGGGCTCGCGGCGACGAAGGGTCCCTCGGTGGTTGCCCACTGCACCTCGACGTCGACGTGGGTGGTGTCGGGATTGCGCAGCGTGAACACGATCGTCACCCGCCCTCCCTCGTCGAAGGGGGTCTGGATGAGGGTGATGGGGGTGTTGGGCGCGCGGTCCTTGCAGGCGCCGGTGAGCGCGGCGAGCCCGAGCAGGGCGAGACCGAGCACACGGTTGCGCGGAAAGACGGACGAGTGGCAGCGCAAGGGCTCTCTCCTCGGAAGGCGGTGGGTTGGCCCACGTGGGCGGCCGATTCTACGCCTCCTGTCCGGCGCGGACAATCGTGCGGCCGCCGACGGTGGGTCGAGACACCCGGCGCTGTGGACGGTGTCTGGGTGGAGGCGTAGAATCGCGCCGCACACAACGGACCGGCATGTCGAGCGGCCGGTTGCGCACGGGGAGGGCGAGCATGCGGCTGGCGGTGGTGTCCGAGACCTTTCCGGGCGAGCGGCGGGTGGCGATCGTGCCGGCGGAGCTGCCGCGGCTCGCGTCGGCCGGGATCGAGCTGTGGGTGGAGCGCGGGGCGGGCGAGCGCGCGGGCTTCCCGGACGCGGCGTACCGCGACAAGGGGGCGCGGGTCGTCGAGACGCGCGAGGCGCTGTTCGAGGCGGACGCGGTGGCGTTCGTGCGCGCCGGTGCGGCCAATCCCGAGCACTGGCCGGAGGACGAGCAGCGGCTGCGCGAGGGCCAGGTGATCTTCGGCATGCTCGATCCGCTCGGCGACCCCGACGCCATGGGGCGGCTCGCCGAACGCGGGGTCACCGCCTTCGCGCTCGAGCTCATCCCCCGCATCACGCGCGCGCAGAGCATGGACGTGCTGAGTTCCATGGCGACCGTGGCGGGCTACAAGGCGGTGCTGCTCGCCGCCGACGCGCTGCCGAAGTTCTTTCCCATGTTCATGACGGCGGCCGGGACGGTGCCGCCCGCGCGCGTGCTCGTGATCGGGGCCGGGGTGGCGGGGCTGCAGGCGATCGCCACCGCGCGGCGACTCGGCGCCGTGGTGGAGGCGTACGACGTGCGGCCCGCCGTCAAGGAGGAGGTGGAGAGTCTCGGGGCGCGCTTCGTCGAGCTCGAGCTGCAGGGCGAGGCCGACGAGCAGGGCTACGCGAAGGAGCAGGACGAGGCGTTTCTCGCCCGGCAGCGCCAGCTGCTCGCCGACACGATCGCGCAGGCGCACGTGGTGATCACCACCGCGTCGATCCCCGGCCGCAAGGCGCCCGAGATCGTGACCGCCGACATGGTGGAGCGCATGCGTCCGGGCTCGGTGATCGTCGACATCGCCGCCGAGCGCGGGGGCAACTGCACGCTCACCCGCGCCGGCGAGCGGGTGGAGCACGCCGGGGTGACGATCCTCGGGCCGATCAACCTCGGCGCGAGCCTGCCGGTCGACGCGAGCCGCATGTACGCCCGCAACCTCGCCAACCTGCTGCGGCACGTGGTGAAGGAGGGCGAACTCGTGCTCGACTGGAGCGACGAGATCACCCGCGGCACCGTGGTGTGCCACGGCGGCCGTATCACGCACCCGCGGCTCGGGGGCGAGCCGCCCGCCACGGGCGGGCACGACGGGGACGACGACAACGGGGACAGCGCGCAGCAGCCGGCGGCATCTCCGTCCGGCGGCAGCGCGCAGGAGGGCAGCGCATGATCGGGATCCCACTCGCGGCGGCCGTGACCGCCACCGCGCAGCTCGGCGCCGCGACGGCGACGGCCCAGACCGCCGGGGCGGGCGGACAGGCCCTGCCGCTCACCGCCGCGCTGCTGATCTTCATCCTCGCCGCCTTCGTGGGCTTCGAGATCATCACCAAGATCCCGCCGACGCTGCACACTCCGCTCATGAGCGGTTCGAACGCGATCTCCGGGATCACGCTGATCGGCGCGATCACCTCCGCCGGCCTCGGCCACACCGGCTGGACGACCGCCCTCGGCTTTCTCGCGGTGGTCTTCGCCACGATCAACGTCGTGGGCGGCTTCCTCGTCACCCACCGCATGCTCGAGATGTTCCGGGGGCGCGGACGCCGGCGCCGCGCGAGCACGGAGGGCTGAGCGGTGACGGGGACCTGGACCGAGATCGCCTACATCGTCGCCTCGGTGCTCTTCATTCTGGGGCTCAAGGGGCTCACCTCGCCGAAGACCGCGGTGCGCGGCAACCTGCTCGGGGCGCTCGGCATGCTCGTCGCCGTGCTCGCCGCCCTCGGCGACGGGCGGCTGAGCTACGGCTGGATCGCGGCGGGGCTCGTGATCGGTTCCGCGATCGGGGCCTACCTGGCGATCACCGTCGCCATGACCGCCATGCCGCAGCTCGTGGCGCTGTTCAACGGCTTCGGCGGGATCGCGAGCGCGCTCGTGGCGGGGGCGGCGCTGCACGAGAACGCCGCGCACGCCGCCTCGCTTCCGGCCGCGTTCTTTCTCGCCACGGGGCTGAGCGGGCTGATCGGCTCGGTCACCTTCAGCGGCAGCTTCGTCGCCTTCGGCAAGCTGCAGGGGCTGTCGTGGATCCCCGGCAAGCCGGTGCGCCTGCCCATGCACCAGCTCGTCAACGCCGGGGTGACCCTGCTCGCGCTGCTTCTGTGCGCGCTGATCGTCTGGGCGCCGCCCGCGCTGTGGGCGTACTGGGTGCTGCTGCTCGTCGCCGGCGCGGTGGGGGTGATCCTCGTGATCCCGATCGGCGGCGCCGACATGCCGGTCGTGGTGGCGCTGCTCAACAGCTACTCCGGGCTCGCCGCGAGTGCGACCGGCTTCGTGCTCGAGAACACGGTGCTGATCGTGGCGGGTGCGCTCGTCGGCGCGTCGGGGCTGATCCTCACCCGCATCATGTGCGTGGCGATGAACCGCTCGCTGCTCGACGTGCTGTTCGGCAGCATGGAGAGCGGGGCGGCGGGGCCGTCGAGCGACGACGTGTACGCCGGCAAGATCAAGCGCACCTCGCCGGAGGAGGTGGCGATGCTGCTCGACGGGGCGCGGCTCGTGGTGATCGTGCCGGGCTACGGCATGGCGGTCGCCCAGGCGCAGCACGCCGTACGCGAGCTCGCCGATCAGCTCAAGGCGCGCGGCACCGAGGTCAAGTACGCGATCCACCCGGTGGCGGGCCGCATGCCGGGGCACATGAACGTGCTGCTCGCCGAGGCGGAGGTGCCGTACGACGAGCTTGTCGAGATGGAGCAGATCAACCCGATCCTGCCGGAGGCGGACGTGGCGATCGTGCTCGGCGCCAACGATGTGGTCAACCCGATGGCGCGGCGCAACGACGGCAACCCGATCGCCGGCATGCCGATCATCGACGTCGACAAGGCGGGCACGGTGGTGGTGATCAAGCGCTCGCTGAGCCCGGGCTTCGCCGGCATTCCGAACCCGCTGTTCGCCAACGACAACACGCTCATGCTGTTCTCCGACGGCAAGAAGGCGGTGCTCGAGATCACCGCCGCGCTGAAGGAGAGCTGAACGGGCTGGGGACGGTCGTGGTCCGCCTGCCCCGGGGGGGAGCAGCGTGTCGCAAGGGAGCGCCCGTGCGTGCGGCTCGTCCCGGCTGGGGATACGATGACGGCATGGCCGGCCGGTGGTTGCCGGCGCGCACGCCCGGAGCGAGGAGGAGCACGTGTCCGATCCCGGCGGCGTTCGGCGTCCACACCGGCGTTGTCGCGCGATGGTGGTGGCGTTTGGGCGTCGCGGTCACGGCGACGACGGTGTCGGCCCGGCGGTGCTCGACGCGCTGGGCGAACGCTGCACACCGGGGATCGAACTGCACGAGTTGCGCGATCCCGTTCGTCTGCTCGACCTGGTGCAGCGAACCGAGCACCTGGTGGTGGTCGATTCGGTGGTGGGTAGCCCGTTCCCGCCCGGCAGCGTCTTTCAGCTTCCGTGTCGACGACTCTCGCCCGTGAGCGTGGTCCCGCTATCGGTCGGGCGTCCTCTCGGCGTCTTCGAGGCGTTGCAGCTCGCGCTGCAGACCGTGCCGGCAGCAGAGCGCGCGGTCATCTCGATCGTGGCCATCGCGATCGCCGCTTCGCGGCCGCTGCGGGCCGGACTCTCGGGGCCGGCCGAGCGCGCGATCCCGGATGCGGTGCGCCTCGTCGAGCGGCTCGTGGGCACGCGCCCGTCCACTCCCTAGGCTCTGTCTGGAAACGCTCCCGGCTGCGATCTCCGGCGGATCACCGACTTGCAGCGTCGCGAGAACCGAAGCCGTCCTCGACGTACTTCCGTACGCCTCCGGCGATTTCGAACCTCGCTCCTCGCCGGTCGGCGCCAGCCGCATCTCTCGCGACGGGCTCGTTTCTACACGGAGCCTGGCGCGTGGGCGGCCTCTCGGACGGTGCGCCCGGTGGTCAGCGCTCGGGCGCGTGGGGCTGTCGGATCCCGGTCGCGGTCGGTTCCGTTCGGGTCACCGCGGGGAGGGCATCACGGGTTGTTCGGTCCGGCGGCGGCGTCGCGCTGCGCCTGTTCGAGCCGCTGCTCCGCACGGCGGTAGACGCCGGTGAGCCCACCGTCCGATTGTGCGTAGCGCAGTTGCGCGACGATGCTCTCGATCGCGGCGAGGCCGAAGGTGATCTTCTTGAAGAACGAGGGGTTGTGCGGCACGAGCACGAAGCGGTGGTGGCGCGACCAGATCTGGCGCAGCCGGTTGTCGAGTTCGACCGCCTCCTTGAGCCCCTCGATGCGCGCGGGGTTGCCGCCCTCGATCGAGAGACCGCCCACCGCCGCGCTCTGGAAGAAGATCACCGCGTCGTAGCGCGACAACTCCTGCTCGATGCTGGTCTCGAGCGCCGAGAAGAACTCCTCGGGCGGACCGGGCCAGTAGACCGCGCCGTCGACCGTGCCGCGGTCGCACAGCAGGATGCGACCGGGGTAGCGTGCCGACTGCACGTCCTCGAGGTTGCGCTGCACGTGGTAGATCGCGCGCTGCGCGGCGCGGCGCGCGAGTTCGCCGTCGCCGCGGGGGAAGCCGCCCGAGAACAGCAGCGTCGCCGCCTCGGGCACCACCACCACATGGTCACCGAGTTCGCGGCGGAACAGGTCGGCCGCCGTCGTCTTGCCGCCGCCCGGGCCCCCCGTCAACACGATGCGCATGCGTCCGTTCGTGTTCTCGCCCACGGTCCGAGCCCGTCCGTTCGATCTGCGTGCGAAGCCATGATAGCATGGGCGACGAGCGGCGGTTCGGAGAGGAAGGCGGGGTGGGGTTCTCGACGATCCTGTGCGCGCTCGATCTGACCGAGGCGTCCCGCGAGGCGCTCGAGACGGCGCTCGAACTCGGGGCGGCGTTCGGAGCGCGGGTGTACGCGGTGCACGTGCTCGATCAGCCGTGTCTGCGGCCCGAGGAGGAGCTCGTGGTCAGCGACCAGGCGGGGCTCGCGCGCGAGCTGGAGGAGCAGGCGCGCGAGCGCTTCGGAGCGCTGCTGGCGGCGGCGGGGATCGCGCGCGAGCGCGTGGCGGGCTTCTTCGTGCGTCGCGGCGATACGGTGGAGGAACTCGTCGACGAGGCGCAGCGGCTCGAGGCGGACCTGATCGTGGTGCGCACCCACGGCCGGCGCGGGATCGACCGCTATCTGCAGCGCAGCGTGGCCGAGCAGCTTCTCGAGCGCGCGGGACCGCCGGTGCTCGCGCTGCGCCCGCGCGAGGCGGGGGAGGTCGAGGACGACGAGGACGACGAGGGGCCGTCCGCTCGAGGGTGAGGTGGTGGTGTGAACCTCTGGCTGTACGAGCCCGATCCCACGGACGGAGAGCGCGGTTCGGAGCCCTCCGGCGAGGGTCGGGTGCGGTGTCCGCACTGCGGAGGGCAGGCGCCGGGGGGCGAACACCGCGACCGCATGGCGAGCTGTCCGCTGTGCTGCCGCGCCTTCGCGCGGTGTCCGCGCTGCGGGCTGCCGGTGCGCATGAACGACTACTGGCGCATTCCCGCGCCGTTGCCGCCGCTGCCGCCCGAGCGGGCCGGCAACCCGATGCAGTTCGTGGTCGAGGACGATCCGGGCGGCGGGGAGAGGGCGACGTTCCGCGAGGCGGGCCACGTCGTGCTGCTGCGGCAGCGCGATCGCGGCCTCGTGTGGTTGCACTGTCCGCAGGAATGATGCGGCGGCGCGTGCGGTACGACGGCGGGGGCGCGGGTTTGCGAGGGCGGCGCACGGGGTGCTGTCGATCATCGTGGTGACGCGAGACGAGGCGGCCGCACTCGGGCGGTGTCTGGACGAGCTGGCACGGGTCGCGCGCGACCGCGGCCCCGGTGCGCTCGAGATCGTCGTGTCCGACGGCGGCAGTCGCGACGGCACGCGCGCGGTGGTGGCCGCCCGGCCGGGTGTGCGGTGGATCGAGGGGGCGGCGGGGCGCGGGGCGCAGCTCGATCGCGGCGTGCGGGCGGCGCGCGGTGATCGGCTGTGGTTCCTGCACGCCGACAGCGTTCCGCCACCGGGCGCGCTCGACGCGATCGAGGCGGTGCTGCGGCGTCCGGAGGTGGCGCTCGGCGCGTTCCGGTTCCGGCTCGATGCGGCGGGCTGGGTGTACCGCGTGATCGAGTGGGGGGTGCGACTACGCTCGGAGCGGCTGGGGCTTCCGTATGGGGACCAGGGGCTGTTCTGCCGGCGCGAGATCCACGAACGGACCGGCGGCTTCGGAGACCGCCGCATCATGGAGGATGTGGCGTTCGTGCGGGCGGCGCGGCGGCACGGTGCGGTGTGCACGCTGCCGCTGCCGCTCACGACCAGCGCGCGCCGCTGGCAGCGACACGGCCTGGTGCGCACGACGCTGCGCAACTGGCTGCTGCTCGCGGCGGGGGCGGTGGGCGCGGGGGAGCCGACGCTGCAGCGGCTCGCACGCGCGTTCGCGCGGCGGGACGGACGGGAGAGGACGCGATGACGCGAGGCACGTGTGCGCCGGGGCCGCGGGAGGTGCTCGTCGTGTTCGTGCGCGAGCCGGTCGCCGGGCGCACGAAGACGCGTCTCGCGCGCACGATCGGACCGGAGCGGGCTGCCGAGCTGTACCGCGTGATGGTCGAGGAGGTGGCACGCGAGACGGCCCGCGTCGCCGGCTGCGGTCGCGCGCGCTGGTTGTGGGTCGCGCCGGCGCGGGCGTGCGAGACGGTGGGGCGCTGGCTGGGCGGCTTCGACCGCGTGCTCGGACAGCCCGAGGGGGATCTTGGCGTGCGGCAGCAGGCGGCGTTCGAGGCCGCGTTTTCGGCGGGTGCTGGCCGCGTGGTGGTGATCGGAAGCGACTGCGTGGCGCTGCGCGCGCCGCTGCTCGAGGCGGCGTTCGCGGCGCTTGGCGAGGCGGACGCGGTGCTCGGGCCCGCGACCGACGGCGGGTACTATCTTCTGGGTCTGCGGCGGCCGGTGCCGGGGCTGTTCGACGCGGTGCGCTGGAGCGCTGCAACGGTGTGCGCCACGATCGAGCAGCGGCTCGAACGTGCGGGCTGCACGACCGTGCGTCTGCCGGTGCTCGGCGACGTGGACACCGCGCTCGACCTTGCGGCGGCTGCTGCGGAATGTCCGGCGCTGCGCACCGCGTGCCGTCGACTGGGTGTGCTGCGGGAGGGGGGCGGCGGCGCGGGAGCGACGAGCTCGGGAATCGAGTGCTCGGCCGGGTCGATACCGTCGGGAGAGGAGCGAGAGAGACCGAAGGAGGAGCCGAGGTGTCGGTGACGCGTCCGGA
>RFJN01000234.1 GCA_003694875.1 Planctomycetota bacterium
ATCTCGTGCAGCGCGCGCTCCCGCGCCTCGACGAGGCCGCCCACCGCGGCGATCCGGACGCGATCGCCGTCCTGCGTGCCGTGGGCGCCCCGCTGCCGTCGCACGAAGGCTGGCCGGCGCTCGCGGACAGCGCCCCGCTCGCGCAGCGCGCCCGTCGCCTCGAGGCGCTCGCGTTGCTCGCCGCACCCGCGGCCCGGCTGCAGCGCGCGACCCGCGCGCTGTGGCGGCTGCAGCTCGACGCCGCGAACGGCTTCGCGCTCGCCGATCGCCGGCGGGCGCTCGGTGCGTTCCGGGCAGGCACGTTCGATCCGCGCGTGCGCGCGCGCGACACGGCCGCCGCCCTCGAGGCGCTGCTCATGGCAGCCCCCCGCCTTCCCCAACGCCGCCCGGATACGCCACGCGGCACGGGGCTGCAGCGGACCTCAGGGGGTCAGTAGCTCGGCGCCGCGGACGCTGTTGAGATCGTCGTTGATTCCGCCGGTCACGAACACCGTCCCGTCGGCGAGACGCGAACTCGCCGCCATGGCCCGTTCGCGCTGCAGCTGCCCGGTCGAGACCGCAAGGAGGCCCGAGACCGGATCCCACGTCAGCCGCGCCACGAGTCGCACCGGATCGGAGTCGATGAACGAGCCGGTGTAGAAGCCGTCCTCGTCGTAGTACAGCGACGTGAACCCGCCCATGGCGAGCAGCCGCAGGCCGTCGTCCGACGCGGCGGCGGTGTGGAAGAACACCGGCGCACCGAGCGGCACGTTCGTGGCCAGCAACTGCACCGAAGGGGCGAACCCTGGCCCGTTGTCGAGCAGGCGCACCGCGCTCGCGGTGTCGATGTGCCCCTCCTGGAAGGCGACGATGTCCTCCTCGAGCATCGACAACCCCCCGATCTCGACGATCGCGTCGTCGCTCGGATCGCTCGGGGTGCCGGCGTCGAGAAGCGTGAGGCTGTGGTACTGCCGGGCGACGAAGCCCGACAGGGCGTAGGTGGTGTCGTCCTGGAGATCGATCGCGGTCGCCTCGCTCTGCAGATTGCGCGAACTGCGGCCGCCGGTCACGAGGATCCAGCCCGCGCGGAGGTTGGGCACGTAGATCGCCCGGTGGTTGTAGCGCTCGCGCACCGGCCCGGTGAAGTCGCCCGGCGAGCGGTCGACGCTGCGACCGTCGGGCGACCAGATCTGGATCGAATCCTGCCCCGCGTTGTTGCTGTTGCGTCCGCCGATGAACGCCACGCGGCCGTCGGGCAGCGCCACCGCCGCGAGATCGAAGCGCGTGCCTGGCAGATTGCCCACGTGCTCGACCGTCTGCGGATCGCCGTTCGGGCCGTCGAGCGCGATGCGCACCACCGAGTCGCGCACGTGCAGCCACGGCCGCTGCTCGTCGGTCAGCCGCTCGACGCCTCCGGCGATCAGCACGTAGTCGTCGCTCGGGTCGCCCGGGGTCCCCGCGTCCGAGACCGCCCCGGCGAAGAACGCGCGCCCGAACCACGCGTTGTGCCAGCGACCCAGAAACCGCCCGAGGGCGGGATCGTAGAGTTCGGCCGAGGAGCTCACCTCGACGTCGTCGCCGCAGTGTGTGCGCACGATCCCCCCGATCACCCACACCTTGCCGTTGGGCAGGGTGAGCTGCAGGTGGCCGTAGCGCCCCACGCGCGTGTTGATCGAGGTCTTTCCGCTCGAGCCGTGACACCGCAGGTCGGTATTGCACCCGAGCCACGCCAGCGGCAGCGCGCCGGCGAGCACAAGCGCCGCCATGCACCGTCGCATCGCCGATCCCCCTTCGTCTCGGTCGTACCCCTACAGACGGCGCCCCCGCGCCGGCATTCGATCTCAGGCCACGGGGAAGAAACCGCTCTCGCCGCTGTCCTCCGACAGCCCGTAGAGATCGTGCCCCGCGCCGAAGACGTTCTCCGCCGCCCGGATCCCGCTCTCGAGCAGGTGCGCGACGTTGTGGTAGCGGAACAGCCCCCCGCGCCCGACGGTCTGGAGGTTCTCGATCCGTCGCAGATACCGCTGGATGCGGCGCAGGTGGGCGCGATAGTCGATGCGATAGACCGGATACGCCTTGCGGATCCGGATCGCGCAGCCGCCGAGCACCTCGTTGTGGTGGATCAGCCCGAGCGGACCGGCGAGGTCCTGCGCGGTGCGCTCGATCAGTTGCTGGTCGCTGCGCGACCACGTCTCGTCGCCCTCGCTGCAGTAGTACTCCGCCACGAGCGAGCTGCGGCCAGCCGGCGCCATCGCAGCGCTCCAGTTGCGGGGCTCGAGCACCCGCGCGAAGCCGATCCGCCGCTCGGGCACGTACAGCCAGCTGTCGCTCGTCACCCGCTCGCGCCCGATCTCGAGACACACCGTGATCATGTCGCGGAACTTGAGACTGCGCGCGGAGGCGAGCACGTCGCCGGGCGGCGGCGGCTCGAGGATGTGCAGCAGCCGCGGCAGCGGGATCGCGGAGATCACGTCCGTCCCCGTGGTCTCGCGCACGCTGCCCTCCCGGTCGCGGTAGACCACCCGCCGCACGCGCTGCCCCTCGATCTCGAGGCGCGTGACCGCCGCCTCGCGTCGGATCTGCGCCCCGCGCTCCTCGCTGACCGCCGCAAGCCGCCGCGACAGCTGGCCAATCCCGAAGCGTGGATAGAGAAAGGCGTAGCGCTTCGAACCGCCGCCGGCGCCCGGCACGAGCGCCCGCTTGAGCGCCCCCACGAGATCGAGGCCGCGGATGCGCCGCGAGGCGAGTTCGGCCGAGAGGTTGTGGCACGGCTCGCCCCACACCTTCTCGTTGTAGTCCTTGAAGAAGGCGTGGTACAGCGTCTCGCCGAACTCCTCGATCAGCCACGACTCGAGATCGCGCCGCCGGCGGTGCAGCGGCAGCCAGCGCCGCAGCCGCCCGCCCACAAGCCCCCACAGCACGCTCGCGGTCCCCTCGATCCCCATGCCACGCACCAGATCGGCCGGATCGAGCGGGTAGGCGTACAGCTTGCCCCGGTAGTAGATGCGCGAGGAGGCGGCGACGGTGAGCAGATCATCGCCGAGCAGCCGCCGCAGCAGTTCGCGCACCTCGCTGCTGCTCGCGAAGAACCGCGCCCCGCCATAGTCGAAGCGGTAGCCGTTGCGCTCGAGCGTGCGCGCTAGTCCGCCCACCTCGGCGCCGCGCTCGAGCACCTCGCACGGCACCGACTGCGTGGCGAGCCAGTGCGCCGCCCCGAGCCCGCTCAGCCCCGCCCCCAGAACGACGACCCGTCTGTCCTGCAGCGCCTCGCCCTCCCCCTCCGCACCTGCGCGACGCACTATACCATTGCCAACGCGGCCCGTCGGCGTCGCGGCGCTCCGTCTCACTCCCCGAGCATGCCCATGCGGGCGAGCGCATCGCGGACCTTGTCCGGCACCTCGCGCGGGGCGAAGCGGTCGAGTTCCACGAACGCGTGCACGAGCCGCGCGGTGGCGCGCACGTCCTCGTCCGGCGCTCCGCCCTCGGCCCCGCGCACCGTGTACGCAAGCGTCAACGAACGCCGGCCGAGCCGCTCGAGCCGCACGTCGATCGCGAGCCGGTCGCCGAGCCGCATGGGCCGGCGATAGTCGGCCTCGGCGTGCACGAGCGGCATCGCCCAGCTCTCCTTCTCGAACATGTCGCGGATCCGCAGCCCCGCGGTCGCGAACAGCTCCTCGTACGCCTCGTGGCACCACTCGAACACGCGCCCGAAGAAGGCGATCCCCGCCCGGTCGACCTCGTTGAACCGCACCGTGACCACGTGGGTGAACGTCATGTCCCCTTCCTTTCCGCAGCGGCTCGCGCCGACGATCCTATCCGCCCAGGCAACCGCCGGCGCCCCCCGCCCCTTGACGCGCCCCGGTCCGGAGCGCTAGCCTCGCCGCCCGCGGCCGAACGGAGTGGGTCCATGCACCTCAGTACCGGCACCATCCTCGCCTTCGTGCTCGTGGCCTACTCGATCATCCTGCACGAGATCGCGCACGG
>RFJN01000235.1 GCA_003694875.1 Planctomycetota bacterium
GGGGTGGGGTTCGAAGGTGAGGACGACGGTCTCGCCGCCGAGGGCGTCCGCGATCTCGCGCAGCCGTTCGAGCAGCGCGCGGTGGCCGCGGTGCACCCCGTCGAAGACACCGATCGCGACCGCGGGCGAGCGCAGGCCGCCGGGTGGGATCGCGTCGAGACCGTGCAGGACACGCATGGGCGGGCGCTTCAGCCGCTCGAGGCGGGTGTTTCGCGTTCGAGCCCGGCGCGGCTGCGGGCGGCGAGTTCGAGAAGCTGCCGTTCGGCGCGCCGGCGCTCGGCGGGGCGCATGCGATCGGTGATCAGGATGCCCTCGAGGTGGTCGAACTCGTGCTGTGCGACGCGGGCGGGGAAGCCGGTGAGCCGCTCCTCGTGCACGGTGCCCTCGAGGTCCTGGTAGCGCCAGGTGATGGTGACCGGACGCTCGATCTTGCCGCGGATCTCGGGCAGCGAGAGGCAGCCCTCGACGAGGGTGTCGCGGCTGCGGCCGCGCGCGATGATCTCGGGGTTGATCACGACGCGCGCGTCGTCGGCCTCGCCGCTCGGGCTCATGACGAACAGCCGCAGCGGCAGTCCCACCTGCGGGCCGGCGAGTCCGACCCCCTCGTGTTCGACCATGAGTTCGATCATGCGCTCGGCGATCGCGGCGAGCTGTGCGTCGATGCGCTGCACGGCTCGGGCGACCTTGCGGAGCACGGGTGCGGGGTAGATCAGCACCTCGAGGGAGGCGGGCTCGGGAAGCGGGCTGGGTTCGGCCACGGCGGGAGACCTCCGGCTCGGCGGTTCGTCTGCGACGGTTGCAGTATATCCGGCGAGCCAAGGCGCGGGAGCGCGGCGGGAGGGCGGCCGGGTGGGCTGCGGCGCGCTCGCGCGGGCTCGTCGCTCCCTTGACGCGGGGGGGCGGCACGGCTAGTCTAGCTAGCCCTCCCGGCAAGTTCCGGTTTCAGCGAGGCTGCGCAAGCGTATGGCGTCGAAGCGGTTCGCGAAGGCGGCGGAGGCCGTCAAGCGGCGCAACTATGACTATGCGATCGAGCTGTTCCTGCAGGAACTCACGCTCGATCCGGACAACGCCGAGGCGCGTCGGGCGCTGCGCGCGGCGGAGCTGAAGAAGTTCCAGGAGCAGGGCAAGGATCCGAGCCCGTCCACGGCGGTGCTGACCGGCTTCGGGTCGTGGTTCGGTGCCCAGTTCGCGGCGCTGACGCGCAACTGGGAGAAGTGCATGCTGGCGTGCGAGCAGTTTCTCAAGAACGCGCCGGCGCACACGGGGATGCTGCTGTTGCTCGGGCGCGCGGCGCAGGCCGCGGGCCACCTGAACGCGGCGATTGCGGCGTTCGAGGAGGTGCGCGAGAACGACAACCGCAACGCGACCGCGCTGCGGGGGCTCGGACAGCTGTACCGCGAACTCGGTGACGAGGCACGCGCGCTGCGCTACTACGAGGAGCTGCGGCGGGTGTTGCCGTCGGACGCCGAGGCGGCGCGAGCGGTGCGCGATCTCGCGGCGGCCGGTGCGACGCGCAAGGTCGAGGAGCGGGCGAAGGGCGGCTCGGGCAGCTTCCGCGACCAGCTCAAGAGCAAGGACGCCGCGCGCGCCGCGGAGCACTCGGGACGGGTGATCCGCTCGGCGGCCGACGCCGAGGCGGCGATCGAGCGGCTCGAGAAGCAGCTCACCGGCACGTCCGACGACGCGCGGGTCTACAAGCTGATCGGCGACGCCTATCTGAAGAAGAAGGACTTCGAGAGCGCGCTCGAGAGCTACGAGAAGTCGCTCGAGGCACGGCAGGATCCCGTGGTCGAGGACGCGATCGGGGATCTGAAGCTCCGGATGCTCGACGAGCAGGCGGGGGTGCTCAAGCGTGCGGCGGCCTCGGGCGACAGCGGGGCACGCGGCAAGCTCGCCGAGGTGCGCAAGCGCCGGCTGCAGCTCGCGATCGAGGAGTACTCGCGCCGGGTCAAGCTGCGGCCCACCGAGGCGCCGCTGCGCTTCCAGCTCGGCAACTATCTCTACAAGGCGAAGCGCTACGACGACGCCATGGCCGAGCTGCAGAAGGCGGTCAAGGATCCGCGCCGCGGCGCGCAGGCGCGGCTACTGCTCGGCAAGTGTTTCGCGGGCAAGGGCATGAAGGAACTCGCGATCAAGGAGTTCGAGCGCGCGCGCAAGGCAGCGCGCGGCATGGACGACCTCGGCAAGGAGGCGACCTACAACCTCGCGCTGCTGTACGAGAAGACCGGCGACAAGGCGAAGGCGGCCGAGGAGTTCGAGAAGATCATCGAGGTGGACATCAGCTACCGCGATGTCATGAAGCGCATGGAGGCGCTGCAGGCGTCGTGAGCCGGATCGACGGCTCATGACGTCGGGCAGGGCTTGACAGACAGGCGATCCTACGAAGCAGGCGACAGAAGGAGTCACACGCGATGCCCCATTCCCTTTCGGCGAAGAAGCGGCTCAGGCAGGCGGCCAAGCGGCGGGTCTACAACAAGTCGATCCGTTCCGAGATCAAGACCTACACCAAGAAGGTGCTCAAGGCGATCGAGGAGCAGGACAAGGCGCTCGCCACGCAGTACTTCGACACGGTGCAGGCGAAGCTCGACAAGTCGTGGAAGAAGGGCGTGTACCACAAGAACACCGTGGCGCGCAAGAAGGCGAAGCTCGCGAAGAAGCTGCAGGCGCTCGGCTAGTCCCGCCGCTGCATGCGGTTGCGTGCAACCCTGGCGGCGAGCTCTTGCCGCGCAGGCAGGGGATGCGTAAAATGGCTCCCCGCAAGCAGACGGTGGCGGCGTAGCTCAGTTGGTTAGAGCGGGGGATTCATAAGCCCTAGGTCACTGGTTCGAGTCCAGTCGCCGCTACCACCC
>RFJN01000236.1 GCA_003694875.1 Planctomycetota bacterium
AGCGCGAAGTAGCCCACGACGAACACCGCGTCCACGATCTCCTCGTCGCCGAGCCCCGCCGCCCGCAGCGCCTCGACGTCGGCGCGCTCGATCTCCGCGGGCGCGAGCGTGAGCTTGCGCGCGAACCCGACGAGCGCGGCTTCCGTCGGATCGTCGGGTGCCGCTCCGCCCACCCGGCACAGCGCCTCGCCGTGGTGCGTCGCGCAGTAGCGACACGCGTTCGCCTCGCTCACCGCCAGCGCGATCCGCTCGCGCAGCCGGCGTCCGAGCCCGCGGCTCGACCACAAGAGCGCCCGATAGAACGCGTAATGCGCCTCGAGCAGATCGGGCCGCGCGCTCGCGGCGCGGTGGATCGCGGCCACCGCACCGCGCTCGGCCGCGATCCTCTCGTACAGCGCCGCGAGCGCGCCGCCGGCCCGTTCGGGCGGCACCGTGTCGACGTAGGCCATGCGACGATCCCCTCCGACAACGACGCCGGCGGCACACCCTGCCGCCGGCGTCGCACGGTATACCGGCTCCGGGCGGCCGCTATTCCGCCCGCCACGCTCCGCCCGCTACTTGCCCCCCTGCGGCGCGTCGCCACCCTCCTGCGCGACCGGCGCGGGCTGCGCCGTCGCGGTCGGTGCACCGGCGGCCGCCCGCTCGAGCAGTTCCCGCAGCTGCTGCACCCGCTCGTGTTCGGCGGGCGCGTCGCCCACGAGCTGGAAGTAGCGGTCGGCGACCTGCCGGCCCGCCTCCGGCTGGCCGCCGAGCACGAGCACGGTGGCGAGCCGGAAGTACGCCTGCGCGAAGCGCGGGGCGTTCGCGATCACCTCGTTGAAGATCTGCGCCGCCCGCCGGTAGTCGCCCACCGTCTGGTACAGCACCCCGAGATCGAAGTAGCTCGAGATGTCGCGCGTGCGCCGGAACGCTTCGGTGAGGTGGCCGATCGCCTCGCGGTAGCGGCCGAGACGGAACGTCGCCATGCCGAGGCCCCGGTGCGCCGCCACGAGATCGGGGTTGCGCTGCAGCGCCCGGGTGAGCGGCTCGATCGCCTGCTCGTAGCGCTCGTTGGCGAGCAGCGCCTCGCCGAGCGCGAGCAGCGTCTCCGGATCGCGCGCGATGCGGGTGTCGTTGTCCATGGCCTGCCGCAGCTGCTCGACCGCCTCGTCGTCACGACCGAGCCGGTGCAGCGCGATCCCGAGCGCCTGGCGCGCGTCCCACGCCGAGGCGTCGAGTCCGATCGCCTTGCGCAGCTGCCCCACCGCGTCCTCGAACTTGCCCTCCTCGAGCGCGAGGCGACCGAGCTGGGTGTAGGCGGGAGCGAACTCGGCGTCCGCCTCGAGCGCCCTCCGGAGCCACGCCTGCGCCGCCGCACGATCGTCGAGAAGGCGTGCGAGCACCCCGCGCGCGGTGTCGAGAAGCGCCTCGTCGCCGCCGCCGCGCTCGATCTCGAGCTCCACCCGGTGCACGAGCGCGAGCGCGCCCTGGCGGTCGATCGCGAGCCGCCCCTCGATCAGCGCCCGCGCCTGTGCGCGCACCAGCCGTGCGGCGAGCGTCCGGTCGTCGGGATCGAGCGCCTGCGCCTGGCCGAACGCCACCACCGCCCGCTCGACGTCGCCCGCCTCGAGCGCGCGCTCGCCCGCCTCGGCGTGCTCGCGCGCCCGTTCCCGCCGCGCGCGCTCGCGCCCGATACTCTCCCACTGCGTGATCGCAAGCGGCACGAGCGCCGCGAGCACCACGAGACCCGTCACCGTCGCGAACAAACCGACGAGCCAGCGCCGGCCCCCTCCGCGCTTTCCCCTTTCCTTCGACGCACTGCTGCCCGCGTTCTCCCCCGTGCCCTCGGGAACCACGCTCCCTTTCCTCCCGCTCTTCCCTGGTTGCCTGTCGTTGCCGTCAAACCGCCTCCAGCGCCAACTCCGTCCCGCGGCTCAGCGCCTGCCAGACCGGCGGCTCGAGCGCCGGCGCGGGCCGCAGTCCGGCGTCGTCCGGCCCCGCCACGAAGCGCGCGACGTGCCGCAGCGCGAGCGCCTGCGCCCGCGCGTCGCCACCGGCCAGATCGGCCGCCGCCTCGTCGAGCAGGATCGCCGCCTCGCACAGCCGCGCGAGCCGGTGCGCGAAGCCGCGCGCGTACCGCACGTCGGGACTCCCCTCGAGCGCGAGCGCATCCCCCACCGCCTCGCGCCACGCGACGAAGCCCGCCTCCACGAGCCCCGCCGCCTCGAGCAGGGTCGAGCGTTCGGAGGCGGCCGCAAGCCGCTGCTCGATCCAGCGAGCGAGCGCGTCGCACGCCCCCTCGCGCCCGATCGCCCGCAGGAGCAGATCGAGCGCCAGGATGTTGGTCGTCCCCTCCCAGATCGGCAGCACCTGCGCGTCGCGCAGCAGACGCGCGGTCGGGAACTCCTCGATGTAACCGTTGCCCCCGAGCGCCTCGACGCCCTCGCTCGCCACCGCCACCGCCTGCTTCGCGGTGTGCAGCTTGACGAGCGGGGTGAGCGCACGCCACAGCACGCGGTCGTCCTCGCTGCCGATGCCACGGTCCATGCGATCGAGCCGCGCCACCGTCTCGAACACGAGCGCGGTCGACGCCTCGGTGCGCACCACCATGTCGGCGAGCACCTCGCGGTGCAGCGGGTGGTCCTCGAGCACCCGACCGAACGCGGTGCGTTCGCGTGCGTGTTCGAGCGCCTCGAAGCACGCCCGCCGCATGGCGCCGCACGAGGCGACGGCGTTGTAGAGCCGCGAGAGGTTGAGCATCTCGGTCATGGCCTTGAAGCCGCGGCCCGGCCCCGCGAGAAGCCAGCCCTCCGCCCCCTCGAGCGTCGCCTCGCCGGTCGGCATGCTGCGGGTGCCGAGCTTGTCCTTGAGGCGGTGGAAGCGGATCGCGTTGCGCGAACCGTCGCCCCGGTGCAGCGGGACCAGGAACAGCCCGAGCCCGCGCGTGCCCGGCCCCGCCCCCTCCGGACGCGCCATGACCATCATTACCTCGGCGCCGAGGTTCGAGCAGAACCACTTGTCGCCGTACAGCCGCCAGCGTCCGTCCGGGCCCTCGACCGCGCGCGTGGTGTTGGCCCCCACGTCCGAGCCACCCTGCTTCTCGGTGAGCCACATGGCGCCCTCGGCGAGCCGATCGAGCTCACGTGCGGTGAGCCGCGGCAGCCAGCGCTCGCGCACCTCCGGCTCGGCGTAGCGCTCGACGAGCCGCGCCGCGCCGTCGGTCATGCAGATCGGGCAGTACAGCCCCTGCTCGGCCTGCGAGAACACGTACCCGAGCCCGAACACGAGCACCCGCGGGGCGCGACCGCCGGCCGGGCGCGCGCGCTCGTCGTAGGCGAGCGCCACGATCCCGCTGCCGTAGGCAAGCTCCCGCATGCGCTCGTAGGCGGGGTGGAAGCGCACCCGATCGATCCGGTTGCCCTCGCGGTCGTAGCGCACGAGCTCGGGCGGATACGCCTCGGCCTGCACGCTGCAGGCCGCCACCGGACCGCCGGCGAGCGCCCCCATGCGGTGCAGGTGCTCGGCCGCCCAGCCGTACTCCGACCCGAGCAGCCGCCGCATGCGGCGCACGAACGCCGGATCGGCCGCATACAGATCGAGCCCCTCGCGCCTCACACCGCCCCCTCCTCGTCGGCGGTGTTCTCCACGAACGCCCACAGCAGATCCTCGGCACTCACGATCCCCACGAGTTCGCCGCCGGAGACCACCGGCAGCGCCCCGATCTTCTCGCGGCACACGATCTCGGCCGCCTCGCGGATCGTGGTCTCGGGTCCCACCGTGATGGGGTGGCGCGTCATGACCTTGTCCACCGGCGTCTCGAACAGCGCCTCACCGAAGACCTCGCGCTCCACGCCGCCGCTCTCGCCGGTGCGCATGGGCAGCGCATGCCGCACGTCCCGGTCGCTCACGATCCCCACGAGCTGCCCGTCGGCGAGCACCGGCACGTGCCGGATCCGGCGCTCGCGCATGTGTTCGAACACGTCGATCAACCGATCCTCGGGCTGCACCGTCACGACGTCGCGCGACATCCAGCGCGACACCAGCCAGTCGGCAGGCTGCATGGCTCTTCCTCTCCCCTGCGCGCCTTCCGTGCCGCGCGCACGCCCATGATAGGGCAAGGTCGGTCCGCGGGGGCAAGGGGGCCGAACACACCCCGTCGCCGCGCTCCCCGCCGGGCGGCCGAGCCGCTACCATGTCGCCATGCACGGTCCGGCGATCGGCTACGACGACGCGCTCACGCTCGCGCTCGAGGCGGCGCTTGCCGCCCCGTGCCCGACCGAGACGATCCGGCTCGAGCAGGCGGCCGGACGCTGGCTGCGGGCGCCGGTGCGGCTCGAAGGTGCGCTGCCGCCGTTCGACCACGCCGCCATGGACGGCTACGCGGTGCGCAGCGCCGACCTCCCGGTCTCCGAGACCGAGACGCGTCGGCTGCGCGTGCTCGGCCACGCCTGGCCGGGGCGTCCCGCGTCGTGCGCGGTCGGACCCGGCGAGGCGATCCGGATCGCCACCGGCGCGCCGCTGCCGGCCGGCGCCGACCAGGTGGTCGAACGCGAGCGCGCGCGCACCGAGGATCCGGCAGCGAGCACGGTCGAGCTGCGTGCCGCACGTGCGCCCGGCCGCCACATCCGCCGTGCGGGCGAGGAGGCGCAACCCGGCCGGTGCGTGCTCGCCGCGGGGCTGCGGCTCGGTCCCGAGCAGCTCGCGCTCGCGGCCGCCGCCGGCGCGAGCCGGCTCACCGTGGCGCGCCGCTGCGCGGTCGCGGTGCTGTCCACCGGCGACGAACTCGTCGCGCCCTGGCAGCGGCCGGAGCCCCACGAGGTGCGCGACAGCAACAGCGCGCTGCTGCAGGCGCTGCTCGCCGGGGTGGGCGTCCGCCCCGTCGCGCTCGGACGCGCGCGCGACCGGCTGCCTGCGGTGCGCGCCGCCGCCGAGGCGGCATTCGCCACGGGCTGCCGCGTGCTCGTGAGCACCGCCGGCGCCTCGGTCGGCACGCGCGACCACGTGCCCGAGGCGGCGCGCGCCCTCGGCTTCGAGCCGGTCTGGCGCTCGGTCGCCATGAAGCCGGGCCACCCCGTCGCGCTGTGGCGCGCCGACACGCGGCTGTGGTTCGCGCTGCCGGGCAACCCCGTCGCCGCCGCGGTCTGCGCCCGCACGCTGCTGCTTCCCGCGCTCGAGACGCAGCTCGCCGGGTGCGCGCGGCCGCCCGGGTGGTGTGCCGCGCGGCTCGGCGAAGCGCTCCGCCCCCGCGGCGGGCGAACCTGGTTTCGCCACGCCCGGCTCGCGGTGGGAGCGGACGGTGTGCTCGCGGTCGAGCGGCTGCTGCCGCACGGCTCGGCGCGGCTCACAAGTGCGGCGGCCGCGAATGCGATCGTGCGGATCGACGGCCCGCAAGAGGCCGGCGACCTCGTGCCCGCGCTGCCGTTCGGCCCCCTCGGACCGAGCGCGATCCCGGCGGCGTACGAAGCATCGGGAGCGAGCCCATGAGCGAACACGATCCGCGGCGCGCGCTGCCCGCCGCCCACCGGCTGCTCGAGCACCCCGCGATCGCCGCGCTGCGCACCCGACACGGCGCCGCGGCGGTGCGTGCGGCGGTGCGCGCCACGCTCGAGGAGCAGCGCGCACGGCTCGCGCGCACCGACACGCGGGCACCTTCCCTCGAGGCGCTGTGCGAGGCGGTGCGCCGGCGGCTCGCACAACGCGATGCGACAGGGCTGCGGCGGGCGCTCAACGCCACGGGCGTGCTGCTGCACACCGGTCTCGGGCGAGCGGTGCTCGCCCCGGAAGCCCGCGCGCGGCTCGACGAGGTGGCGCGCGGGGCGTGCGTGCTCGAGATCTCGCGCGAGACCGGCGAGCGCGGGGTGCGCGAGCACGAGGTGGCGCGCGCGCTGTGCGCGCTCACCGGCGCCGAGGCGGCGAGCTGCGTCAACAACGGGGCGGCGGCGTGTCTGCTCATGCTCGCCGCGCTGTGCGCGGGCCGCGAGGTGGTCGTCGCTCGCGGGCAGCTCGTCGAGATCGGCGGCAGCTTCCGCATCCCCGAGATCCTCGCGCAGTCCGGGGCGCGGCTGCGCGAGGTGGGCGCGACCAACCGGGTGCGCCCCGACGACTACGCCCGGGCGATCGGGCCCGAGACGGCGGCGATCCTGCACGTGCACACCTCGAACTACCGCGTGGTGGGTTTCCACGAGGCGGTGCCGCCCGCCGCGCTTGCCCGGCTCGCGCACGAGCACGGGCTGCTGCTGCTGCAGGATCTCGGCTCGGGCAACCTCGTCGACCTCTCGGCGTTCGGGCTGCCCGAGGAGCCGCTCGTGGGCGCGAGCCTGCGCGCGGGCGCCGACGTCGTGGTGTTCTCCGGCGACAAGCTGCTCGGCGGCCCGCAGGCGGGGCTGATCTGCGGCCGCCGCGAGCCGGTGGCCCGCATGCGGCGGCACCCGCTGTTCCGGGCGCTGCGGCCCGACAAGCTGCAGCTCGCCGCCCTCGAGGCCACGCTCGCGATCCACGAGGCAGGCCGGGCGCGCGAGCGGATCCCCGTGTTCCGCCAGCTCGCGAGCCCGCTCGAAACGCTGCGCGAACGCGGCGCGTCGCTGTGCGAGGCGGTGGGCGAGGCGGCGGGCGAGGCGGGCTTCGCGCTCGCGGTCTGCCCCTCGGAGGCGAGCGCGGGCTCGGGGGCGCTGCCGGCGGTGCCGATCCCCTCGATCGCGCTCACCGTCGCCCCCGCGCGGCCCACCGCCCGCATCGAGGCGCTCGCGCGCTCGCTGCGGCTCGGCAGCCCTCCGGTCTTCACGCGCCGGCAGGCGGGGCGGCTGTGGTGCGATCTGCGCACCGTTGCGCCGGAGGAGGACACCGAGCTCGTCGCCGCGTTGCGGGCGGCGTTCGCCGCGACGGCGAACGCGAGCGGGGCCGAGGTCTGTGCGGGGGGCTACACTGGAGGATGCCATGACGAGCCCACCGACTGACACCGGCGGCGGGGCCGTGGAGTCCGACGCCGATCTGTCGTTCGACTTCGGCTACGCCGCCCCGGACGCCCCGCCGGCGCCGACCGACGACGACGATCCGCTGCTCGCGGGGCTGACCGAGCCGCAGCGCGAGGCGGTCACCCACACCGAGGGCCCGGTGATCGTGGTGGCGGGCCCCGGCTCGGGCAAGACGCGGGTGCTGACGCGTCGGGTGGCGTGGCTCGTGGCGCGCGAGGGGGTCGCGCCCTGGCGGATTCTCGCGATCACGTTCACGAACAAGGCGGCCGACGAGATGCGCGAGCGCATCGCGGCGCTGCTCGGCGACCGCGATCCCACCCGCGGCCACAGCGCCGCCGGGGTGCTCGTCGCGACGTTCCACAGCTTCTGCGCGCGCATGCTGCGGCGCTACGGTCCGCCCGAGCGCACGCCGGAGTTCACGATCTACGACGCCGACGACCAGAAGGCGTGCATGAAGCGGGTGATCCGGGCCAGGCAGCTCGATCCGGCGCAGTGGAAGCCGCGCTCGGTGCTCGGGGCGATCTCGGCGGCGAAGAACGCCATGATCGATCCCGAGCAGTTTCGCTCCGAGGCGATCGGCTGGCGCGACCGCCAGATCGCCGAACTCTACGCGGGCTACGAGGAGGCGTTGCGCGACTACAACGCGCTCGACTTCGACGACCTGCTGCTGTACTTCGTGCGGCTTCTCGAGAGCCGGCCCGAGGTGCTCGCCGAGCTGCGCGATCGCTTCCGCTACGTGCTCGTCGACGAATACCAGGACACCAACCGCCCGCAGTACCGGATCGCGAACCTGCTCGCGGGCGAGAACGGCAACCTCTTCGTGGTGGGCGATCCCGACCAGTCGATCTACCGCTGGCGCGGGGCCGATCTGCGCAACATCCTGGAGTTCGAGCGCGACCACCCCGCCGCGCGCGAGATCCGGCTCGAGCGCAACTACCGCTCGAGCCAGGCGATCCTGCGCGCAGCCCAGCACCTGATCGAGCACAACGAGCAGCGCCGTCCCAAGACGCTGCATACCGAGAACCCGCCCGGCGAACCGCTGCGCTGGCTGCGCTTCCGCACCGACGAGGAGGAGGCGGAGGCGATCGCGCAGGAGATCGAGCAGCGGATCGAGGCGGGCACGCGCCCGAGCGAGATCGCGGTCTTCTACCGCGCGAACGCGCTGTCGCGCCGCTTCGAGGAGGCGCTGCGCAAACGCTGGATCCGGCACGTCGTGATCGGCAGCGTGCCGTTCTGGCAGCGCCGCGAGGTCAAGGACGTGCTCGCCTTCCTGCGGCTGCTCGTCAACCCCGACGACACGCAGGCGCTGCGGCGGGTGTTCGCGCTCACCGAGGGGGTGGGCCCCGCCACGGTGCGGCGGCTCGAGGAGCTGGCGGCGAGCGCCGGGCGCTCGCTGCTCGCGGTGCTGCTCGATCCGGACGCCGCCGCCCGGCTGCGCGGCCGGCAGCGGCGCGCGATCGCGGCGCTGCGCGAGCTGTTCGAGACGCTGCGCGCGCTGCCGCCCGCGCCGGTGCGGCCGGTGCTCGAAACCGTGCTCGAGCGCACCGGCTACCTCGAGCAGCTTCGCGGCTCGGACGATCCGCAGGAGCAGGCGCGCGCGGACAACGTCGCCGCGCTGCTCGACGGCGCCGCCGAGTTCGACGAGCGCGAACCCGAGGGCGGGATCCGCGGCTTTCTCGACCGCGCGGCGCTGCTCAGCGGCACAGACGAGCAGGCGGGCGACGAGGAGGCGGTGCGCCTCATGACGCTGCACGCGGCCAAGGGGCTCGAGTTCGACGAGGTCTACATCGTGGGCTTCGACCAGCGGCTGCTGCCGCTCGAACGCGACGAGACCGGCTGCGATCTCGAGGAGGAGCGGCGGCTTCTGTACGTGGGAATCACGCGCGCGCGCCACCGGGTGACGCTCACCTCGTCGCTGCTGCGCCGCACCTGGGGCCAGGAGCGCGCAGCCCAGCCGTCGCGCTTTCTGCGCGAGCTGCCCGACGACGTGCTCGAGCGCGCCGGCGGCGCCCACGCCGCGGTGCGCGGCCGCTGCGCCCCGCTCACCGCGAGCCCGCAGGAGCACGACCGCTGGGACGGGATCGACGAGCCGCCCGAGCCGCCGGCGGCCCGGCGCCGCACGCGCCCGAACGCGGGGCCGGTCCCGAACCGCGCACGCGCACGGCTGCAGGCGCTGCTCGCCGAGACGCGTGCGCGCACCGCCACCGCCGCCGAGCCGGCGGTGGGCGAACGGGTCCGGCACCCGGTGTTCGGCGACGGCCAGGTGCTGCGGCTGCAGGGCAGCGGACCCGGTCGGCGCGCGGTGATCGAATTCGATCGCCGGGGCACGAAGACACTGCTGCTGCAGTACGCGCGTCTCGAGCGGCTGGGCTCGTAGCTCGCGCCGCCCGCGTCACCGGCGCCGTTCGAGCGCCTCGGGCGGCAGCACCCCGATCCGGCACAGCAGCGGATACGGCGGCTCGCCGCCGGCGAAGATGAAGACGTAGTCGTTGTCGCGCTCGAGTTGCGCCTCGCCCTGGCGCAGCAGCACGCGATCGGCCTCGATGCGCACCGGCTGCGAACGCAGCAGCACCTCGAGCTGTCCACGCTTGCGCATGAGTTCGAGCCGGCGGGCGTTCTTGTCCTTGATCCGGAAGAAGCCGTCGCGCCGATACGAGAGGGTGACGCGGTTGCGGCGCGCGAGTTCCACCGCGGCCTCGACCGCGCTGTCGCCGCCGCCCACCACGAGGATGCGCTCGCCGTTGTAGCTGCGCGCGTCCTGCAGCTGGTACGCCACCTTGGGCAGGTCCTCGCCGGGGATACCGAGTCGGCGCGGGGTGCCCCGACGGCCGATCGCGAGCACCACCGTGCGCGCGCGCCAGCGCGAGCCGCCCGCCACGACCGTCAGCAGGCCCGTATGGGGATCGCGCTCGATCGTCTCGAGCCGACACCCCTCGCGATAGCGCAGCTGCGCCCGCTCGGCGGCCTCCCTCCAGATCTCGAGCAGTTCCTCCTTGGCCAGCTCCCGCTTGCGGAACGGGCCGTAGACGGGCAGATCGACGGGGGCGGTGAGCACGAGCTTGCGACGGGGATAGTTGGCGACGGTGCCCCCGAACCGCCCCTGATCGATCGCGAGGTAGTCGAGCCCGCGCTCGCTCGCGGCGAGCGCGGCGGCGATCCCGGCCGGACCGAGCCCCACGATCACGACATCGAGCACGCCCTCGGGCGCGGGGCCCGCGGCGCGGCAGCGGCGCTCGATCGCCTCGATCGCCTTGCGTCCCTGCCGGATCGCGTTGCGGATCAGCGGCAGCCCGCTGAGTTCGCCCGCAACGTAGATGCCCGGCACGACCGACTGCTGCTCGTCGTCGAGACGCGGTATGCGGGGATCGTTCGCCAGCTCGCCGAGCGTGACCACGAGCGCCTCGGTCGGACACGCCGCCTCGCACGCGGCGTGGCCCACGCACGCGAGCGGTTGCACGAGCACCGCCTGGCCGCCGATCAGTCCGAGCGGCCCCTCGGTGCCGTGCATCTCGGGACAGGCCGCCACACACGCCCCGCAGCCTATGCAGCGCGCGGGATCGATCTGCGGGTGGCGTGTGATCGGGCGCACCCCGTGCCGCAGCGTCTGTTCGAGCTTGCGGCGCACCCGACGCTCGCGTGGACGCGTGACGAGCACGTGCCACAGAAAGAGCAGCGCGGCGAGCGCAAGCGCCACGGTACCCCAGGAGGCGTCGTCAAGCGAACCGAATTCGGCCGGCATCAGAAGCGGTACACCCAGTCGAGGCTCACGTATTGCCGGTCCACGTCGTCACCGGTCTCCCAGCCGCCGGTCAGGTTCAGCGACATGCGCCGGCCCATGCGCCAGAATACGTCGGCCTGCACGTCGTGTCGGGTGACGTCGAGGCCCGTCGGTTCGAAGCGGTCGAGGGTGAGTTCGTAGCGCAGCGACAGATCGAGCACCGCGAGCGGGCTGTAGCTCAGCCCGAAACGACCCGCCTCGCCACGCCACAGATCGCCCTGCCACGCCTCGAGAGCGAGATCGAAGCCGATCGCCGGCTCGTCCGAGATCGCGTAGCAGCCGCCTTCGAGCGTCCAGGTGTTGCGATCGCCGTTCTCACCGCCACGCCGCAGATCGACCGCGGCCCCCACCCACCACGCCCGCGGCAGATCGACGCGGGTGTCGAGTCGTGCGGTGCTCAGCACCTCGTCGGGCAGCGCGGTGCGCGCCTCGGGTGCGAGTTCCCGCAGCGTCTGCTCGCCGAAGAACGGCAGCCGCCGGTCGAACGACAGCCCGATCGTCCAGGGATCGAGCGGCCGCAGGGTCAGCGAACCGTAGACGTCGGTGAGTTCGATGTCGCTGCGGCCGAGCAGGTTCTGCGTGTTGCCGTACAGATCGAGTTCCACCCGTCCGTACGCGGTCAGCCACGGGTGCCAGCGCAGCCGCGTGTCGGCGGCGATCAGTTCGCGATCGAGCTTGCCTCCCCCATCGGTGGAGGTGCGTTCGTAGGCGGTCGACAGGTCCCAGGACCACACCTCGCCGGGCGGCGTCTCGAAGCGCAGATACCCCCCCCAGCTCGTGCGGCCGCGATCGCTGCCGTCGAGCGCGGCGTCGAGGCCACCGAAGCCGCCCACCTCGAGCGGGCCGAGCCGCAGCCCGAGCCGACCGCCGTCGACCGAGCCCACCGTCGGCAGGTCCCACAGCCCCACGCGCCCGATCGCGGCGTGCACCAGGCCCCCGCTGCCGCCGTACTCGAGCGCCGCCTCGTAGAGATAGCTGCGCGTGTCGAGTTCGCGGCCGCGGCGGTCGGCCAGATCGCTGCTGGCAAACAC
>RFJN01000237.1 GCA_003694875.1 Planctomycetota bacterium
CGCGCGCGCTGCTGCTCGAGCCGGAGGTGCTGCTGCTCGACGAGCCGTGCAGCGCGCTCGATCCGCTGTCGGCCGAGGCGATCGAGCGGCTGCTCGTGCGGTTGCGCAGCCGCTGCACGATCGTGCTCGTGACGCACCAGCTCGCGCAGGCGCGCCGGATCGCGGATCACCTGGGCATGTTCTGGATGGAGGGCGGGGTGGGTCGGCTGCTCGAGGCGGGCGAGCGCGAGCAGATCCTCGCCCGACCGCGCCACCCCGTGACGCGCGCCTACATCCTGGGGCTCCGGGGCTGAGGCGCGCCGGCACGAACCAGCCCGATGTATGGTGGGGAGGGGCGCATGCGGAGGGAGGACGGCATGATCGGGATCGAGAGCCGCAAGCGCGGCGCGATCTGGGCCGCGTTCGTGGGCGATGCGCTGTGTCTCGGCACCCACTGGATCTACGACCTCGACGAGCGCGCGCGCCTGTTCCCGCAGCCGCACGGCTTCGAGCACCCGCAGCCCGGCCACTACCACGCCGCACGACAGCCGGGGCAACAGACCCACTACGGCGACGCGGCGCTGCTGCTGCTCGAGACGATCGCCAAGCAGGGGCGGTTCGATCCGGCCGTGTTCACCGAGCGCTTCCGTGCCGTCTTCTCGCGCTACGACGGTTACATCGACCACGCCACGCGCGAGACGCTTGCCAACCTCGAGCGCGGTCTCGATCCGCCGGGCGCGGACGACGCCCAGATGGCGACCGTGACGCGGCTCGCCCCGCTCGTGGTGGCGCACCTCGAGGACCCGGCGCTGCTCGAGCACCTCGAGCGCCTGACGCGCGTCACGCAGAACCGCGACGACGCGGTCGCGTACGCGCGCGCGGCGGCGATCGTGCTGCGCGAGCTGCTGCGGGGCTCGGAGATCGAGCCGGCGCTCGAGGCGGCGCGCCGCGACGCGCTCGAGACCGCGCCGTACGTGGCACAGGCGATCGAGGCGGCGCGTGCGCGGCGCGAACAGGACGTGCGGGACGCGACGCTGCACTTCGGTCAGGCGTGTCCGCTCGCGCAGAGCTTTCCGGCGACGGTGCACGCGCTGCTGCGCCACGGCGACGACCTGCCGCGCGCGCTGATCGAGACGCTGCGCGCGGGCGGCGACAACGCCGGTCGCGCGGCGCTGCTCGGCGCCTGGCTCGGCGCCCACCTCGGGGTGGAGGCGGTACCGCGCGCCTGGACCGACCGTCTCGCGGCACACGACCGGATCGCCGCGGCGCTGCAGCGGCTCGTCGGCACGCCGTCGGCGGCATAGCGGGCCGATCGGCCGCCGGTCGCCGGCGACACACAGCGAGCTCGTGCGCGGCGCCGGGCCCCCGGATGACGACATGCGCGACCGTGCCGGCCCGGCGCCGGCTCCGTCGCCCCGCCCCGACGCACCGGGGTTGGTCGGCAGCCGACAGCGATCGCCCGGTGTGTTGTGTTTGCGACTCCCGGGGCTAGGATGGCGCGGCCACGGTGGCGGGTGGACCGAGCCGGAGGAGGATCTTGCGGTGCAGCTCTTCTACAAGCCCGGAGCGTGTTCGCTCGCGGTGCACATCGCACTGCGCGAGGTGGGCGCCTCGTTCGAACTCGTGCGTGTCGATCGCAAGACGGGCCGGACCGAGACCGGCGAGGACTTCCGCGCGATCAACCCCAAGGGCTACGTCCCGGCGCTGCGGCTCGATGACGGTGACGTGCTGACCGAGGGCGTGGTGCTGCTGCAGTACGTGGGCGATCAGCACCCCGAACTCGGCTTCGTGGAGCCGTTCGGCACGCGCGCGCGCTACCACCAGATGGAGCGGCTGCACTTTCTGGCGACGGAGCTGCACAAGGCGTTCGGGCCGCTGTCCAAGCCGGGGCACGACGAGGCGGCGAAGGCGCGGGCGCGCGAGCAGGTGGCAGCGCGGCTCGCGGAACTCGAGGCCGATCTCGCGCCGGGTCCGTACTTCGGCGGCGAGCGGTTCACCGCCCCGGACTGCTATCTCGCCGTGATGCTGTTGTGGGTGCGGTTTCTCGGTCTCGAGACGCCGCCGTGCCCGCGGCTCGACGCGCTGCTGCAGCGGGTGCTCGAGCGACCGGCGGTGCAGGCCGCACTCGAGGCGGAGGGAATCGCGCAGCGGGTGGCCGAACTCACCCGCTGAGCCGGGCGGACCGCATGGGAAGGCCGCGAGGGCGAACCCGTCCTCGCTGATCGAGTTCGCTGGGGCGAGCCGCCCGGGGGCACGGCCCGGTCGGCCCCTCCCTTCCCCTCTCGCGTCCACGGGCTCCTCCCCTGCCCCACCCGCGTGTCAGATGGCGAGGGCGAGCTGCGTATCCTTGCAGCGCGGCTCGATCGGCAGCGCGCGGTGCGGTGCGCGAGCGGTGCGATCGGCGCGTGCGTCCGGAGGGAGCGTCTGCGGTGGCAAGTGGCGGCTTTCTGCGAGCCGCGATACGTTGATTCCGACGGACGTGGGGCTCCGTTGCGCACCGGTGGGAAGGAGGGGGGCAGCCGTGAAGAAGGCGGACGCCGGACGCGACGTGACACCCGAGGTGGCGCTCGTACCAAAGCTCGCCTGCCCACACTGCTGGCACCGGTTTCCACCGGAGCAGACGCGGTGGGTGGCGCGGCACGAGGCGTTGCGCGACGACCCGGTGCTCGGGCCCGACGCGTTCCTGCGCTTTCTTCCGAGCCGCTTCGACGTGCATGGCGACGCGCTCGATCCGTACGACATGCCGTGCACCGAACTCGCCTGCCCGCGCTGCCATCTCGAGATCCCGCGCCTGTGCCTCGAGGCGCGCCCCGTCTTCCTGTCGCTGATCGGGACGCCGGGCAGCGGCAAGAGCAACTTCCTCGCGGCGATGACGTGGCGGCTGCGCGAGTTGCTCGGACGCCGCTTCCGCCTGCAGTTCCGCGACGCCGATCCGCGCTGCAATGCGATCCTGAACGAGTACGAGCGCAAGCTGTTTCTACAGGATCGCGACGAGACGCAGGTGGTGCTCGAGAAGACCGAGCTGCACGGCCAGCTCTATCGACCGGTCCACATGGACGAGCAGACGGTGGAACTGCCGCGACCGTTCGTGTTTCAACTCCGGCCGGCGCCCGATCACCCGGTGGTGCGCGAACGAGGCGAAACGTCGGGTTACGCGCTGTGTCTGTACGACAACGCCGGCGAGCACTTCCTGCCGGGCGAGGACAGGGTCGACGCACCCGGCACGCAGCACCTCGGGGTCTCGGAACTGTTGCTGTTCCTGTTCGATCCGACCCAGGACCCGCGCTTTCGGCGCCGCTGCCGCGAGGTGAGCGACGATCCGCAGCTCGCCCTCGAACCACCGGCAGCGCGCCAGGACGTGGTGCTGCACGAGGCCGGGGCGCGTATCCGGCGCTACGGACACCTCCCGTCGCACGCGCCGATCGAGCAGCCGTTGCTCGTGATCGTCTCGAAGGCCGACATCTGGGCGCCTCTGCTCGGGCTGCGTCTCGACGAGCCGCCCTACCTCCCGCCGAGCAGCCCGGAGGCACCGTGGGCGATCGACGAGACGCGGGTGCGCGAGGTCTCGGCGCGCACCCGCGCGCTGCTCGTCGAACTCTGCCCCGAGTTGGTCGACGCCGCCGAGGGGCTGTCGCGGCGGGTGCGTTACGTGCCGGTCTCGGCGCTCGGGCGCTCGCCGGTGCGCGACGCTGCGCGCGGTCTCGTGGTGCCGGCCGGCGAGATTCGGCCACGCTGGGTCACGGTGCCGATCGTGTACGCGATCAGCCGCTGGATGCTGCCGGGGTTGATCCGCCGGGCCCGGCGGCAACCCGTGGCGGGCGCGGAGCGCTCCCGGGCGGCGGCCGAAATGGCGGACGCGCCGGAGGCGGCCGCCACGGAGTCCGCCGCGCCGGCCGGCAGCGCGCAGGAGCCTGCAGCAGAGGCCGCCGCGGTGTCCGAGCCGGCCGTGCGGGCGGTCAGCCCGGAGGCTCCCGAGGCGCCTGCGCCCGCGGTCGCGGCAACGAAGACGCACGACGCGGGCAACGGCGCGGGGCCGCCCCAGGGGGCCACTGGCGCGGAGACGAACCGCACATCGCGCACGGGGACCGACGGAACGGAATTCGAGGCCGGAGCCGCCGACGCTGCGGACGAGCGCGATCCAGAGGCGGCTGCCACGACCACGAAGCCCGCGGGGCTGGACAACCCCATCGGCCCCGAGGCACCCGCGTCGAGCGTGGCAGCGGCGAAGACGCACAACGAGGGCGACGGGCCGCAGGCGGCGGTCGGGCGCGCGGTGCAGCAGCAAGGCAGTGCAGCCGGTGCCGGGGCAACCGGCGGGACGACGAGCCCGCTCGCCGTGGAGGGGGTGGTGCGCGACCATGGCGCTTGAGTTGCTCTACACCTCGGCCCCGCGCGGGCTGCGGCCGGGCACGAGCGGATTCTGCACCGTGCTGCGTTCGCGCGGTCTGTCCGAGGCGCTGCAGCGGCGACTCGAGGCGCTGAGCGGCTACCGACCTCTCGAGGGCGGCCCGACGTCGCCGGCGGCCCACGCCCACTGGCGGCTGCGGGTGGGCGGCCGCGTGCTCGATGTCCTCTCGCGGGTGGCGCCCTGCGGGGTGGACCACAGCGGACGGGAGAACAAGCTGGCGCACCACCTGCTGCTCGAGCCGCACGAGCGGGCGGCGGCGGGTCCGGCGTGGCTGCTGCGCGACGGGCGGTGGTTGCGCACCCGCTGGGACGGAACGGTGGGCGAGTGCGAGCCCGTGCGCGATCTGCCGCAGGGCGACCAGGAGCCGCGGCGCTGCGAGAACTGGGAGCGGGCGTGCGGCGACGCGGGCTGGGCGGGCGCGCTCGCGGACCGTTTTTTGCGCGACGGCAGCAAGCCCGTGTGGCTGCTCTACGAACCGGGCCTGGACGTGCTGGCGCTCGTGGACGAGGCACTCGCCCTGCTGCCGCCCGATCGGCGCTGGGAGGTGGGCTTCCACACGTTCTTCGACACGCTGCCGCCCGGGGTGGAGTGCCGCTGGCGCTGGTGTGCGCACGGCAGCCGCGCCGCGCAGCGTGCGGCACGGGCTGGCGGCGAGGTGTGGGACC
>RFJN01000238.1 GCA_003694875.1 Planctomycetota bacterium
GACGCGAACGGCTCGCCCGTGAACACCACGAGCGTCTCGCCGACCCGCGCGAGCCGTTCGCGTCGGATCGAGGCCGTGAAGCGACGGCTCCACACCGGCGCGCCGGTCTCGGTCTCGCGCAGCGCGATCCGGTGTTCGCCCACCGCGAGCCAGCGGCCCTCCGGCAGCCCCCCGGGCAGGTCCGCCTCGGCCAGCACGTGCAGTTCCGGCTCGTCGAGATCGGTGGGGGTGTGGAAGCTTACCGTGAGCCGCTCGCCACCGCCCGCGCCGCCGGGCAACTCGGGGCGCGCGGTGCCGAGGGCCGCGAGCTGCGTCTCGGCCCAGCGTCGCCACGGCGTGCCGTCCGGCAGCGGCTGCGCGCCGAAGCGCTCGATGCCGTGGCGCAGCGCCGCGCGCGCCTCGGTGTGCCGCTGCAGCCGCACCAGCCAGCCGATCCGCTCGGCGGCGATCACCGCCGCCCGCTCGGGGTCGCCAGGCCGCCGCGCGAGGCGTCCGAGCACCTCGACCACCGCCGCCCCGCGACCGAGCCGCTCGTACGCCTTCGCGAGCCGCTCGAGCACCTGCGCCTCGGCCCGCGAGGCGGGCCAGCGGTCGCACCAGCGCTCGAGCGCCTGGGGAGTCGCGTCCGCACCGAGGCGCGCGGCCGCCTCGGCGGCCGCACGATCGTACGCCTCGATCGCCCGCTGCGCCTCGGGCCGCGCGCGCAGCGCCTCGATCTCGAAGCGCAGCCACGGCCCGAGCGGAACGCGCAGCGTGTCGTCGACGGGAAGCTCGAGTTCGGCCGGCAGGCCGGCGAGCGCGCGCAGGACCGCGAGCGCGGGCTCGAAGCGCTTCGCCGAGAGCAGCGCCTCGGCGAGCCGGGCGCCGAGCGGCGCCGCGCCGGGGTCGGTCGCGGCGAGTGCGAACGCCGCGCGCGCGCGATCGAGCCGGCCCGCACCGAGCGCGCTCTCGGCGATCGCGAGGGCGAGCCGGTGCGCGTGCATGCGCGGCGCGGAAGCGCCCGCGGAGAGGGGCCGGCGCTGCTCGCCCCCCACCCGTTCGACCGCTGCGAGCCGTTCGAGCGCTGCGCGCAGCCGCCCAAGGGCGGCGTCCTCGCGCCCGAGCCGCCACAGCAGTTCCGCCGCGGCGAGCTCCTCCGCCCAGCTCGTGTCGCGAGCCGCAGCCGGTGCGGGCTCGGCCGCGAGTGGCTCGAAGCCCACCGCGCGGCCGTCGGCGGTGACCGCGACGAGCCGGCCGCGCGCCACCGTCAGGTTGCCCGCCCAGCGCTGCCCCGGGCCGTAGTGGTGCGGACGCGGGTCGCGCGCGCCGGTGCGGGCATCGAGCACCACGAAGTGGTCGGTGCTCGGCAGCACGATCCGGTCCCGGCCCGCCACCCCGCGGCCCACGAGCCGCTCTCCGGCGCGCAGTGCCGTTCGCCACGCCACCCGGCCCGTGCCGGGCTCGATCGCGAGCACGCGGCCGCCTCCGGCCACGATCCAGCGTCCGTTCGCCACGCCGACCGGCCACCGCAGCCCCGCGCGCGCGAGCCGCCAGCGCAGTGCGCCCGTCTCGGCGTCGAAGCCGAGCAGCGCCGGTGTGTCGGTCGCCGCGACGCACACCACCCCGTCGCGCACGACGGGGGCCGCCAGGCGCAGGCGGTAACCGCCGTCGACGATGCGCGGGAAGGCGTCCGGCGGGTGGGTGGGGTAGCGCGCGATCCAGCGCGGATCGCCGGTCGCGAGATCGAGCGCGGCGATCGCTCCCACCCCGGTGCTCACGTAGACCACGCCCTGCGCGACCGAGGGGGCGGCGGGCAGCGCGGCCGCGAGCAGGAAGTTGTCGGGGCGGCCCGACGCGATGAAGCTGCGGTAGCGCAGCGCGCCGCTCGCCTGCTCGAGTGCGAGCAGCTCCACCTGCACCCCCCCGCCCTCGGGCAGCGCGACGGTGTGGAGCACGAGGTCGTCGACCGCGAGCGGCGGCGAGATCGCGAGCGCTTGCCGGCTCAGCCGCTCGAGTTCGGCGCGCGTGGCGGCGTCCCACAGCGGTCGCCCCTCGGCGTCGTCGCGCAGCGCCACGAGCCGCCCGTTGCGCGCGAGTCGCGCCTGCTCCTCGCCCTGCAGCTCCTCGTAGCCTGCCGGCGGAAGCCCCCGCTGCAGCGCGGCGAACACGATGGCACCGCGCGCACACACCGCCTTCGGCAGGGCGAAGGGGCGGTCGGGAATGGGGGCGCGGGCGCGTCGATCCTCCGGATCGCTCGCCGCGGTGTACCACGAGACCCGCCCGTCGTCGGCCGACAGCGCCGCCACGCCGGCGCCGTCGGTGAGAAGGATCTCGTCGTCGCGGGCCACCGGCAGCAGGTACGGCGCGAGCGTGCGTCCGGCGCGCCGGTAGCCCGGCACGAGCGCGTCGCGGTCGTCGTCGCCCGGTACCCGGCCCACGAAGCGCACCGCACCGGGCAGCGGCACGGTGGGCCGTTCGCCGGCGCGATCGGCACGCCCCCCCGGTGTCGCGAGCGGCGCGACGATGCCCGGCCGCGCGGCGAGCGCGCGCAGGTGGGCGAGCCGCGCGCCGGCGCGCTCGCGAAGTGGCGCCGGCACCGGCGGCAGGTCGTCGCCCCCGCGCAGAAGGCGCGCGTACGCGCCCGCGGCCGCCTCGAGCGCGCCGCGCTCGAGCTCGAGGTCGCCGAGACGTGCGAGCGCCTCGAGCCCTCCGGTGGCGAGCAGATACCGCTGCACCGTCTCCCGCAGCGCCGCGAGATCCTGTCCCGCCGCCGGCAGCGCGCGCAGCCGCGCGGCGAGTTCGGGATCGCGCCGGCTGCGGTAGCGCTGCAGCGCCCCCGGTCCGAGCGTGAGCACCCGCCGGCGCACCGCCGCCCACACCCCGCGGGCGATCCCGCGCGCATCCACGTGGACCGGACGCAGCGCCGGCTGATCGTGTCGCAGCTGCGCCGCCCGGTCCTCGACCCGCAACAGCGCCTCGAGCGCCTGCTCGCTGCGTCCCGCGCTCGCGAGCTCGTCCGCGCGCCGCAGCAGCACCTCGATCGGATCGTCGCGCCCGAGCGTGGCGAGCCCCTGGGCGCGGGCCACAGGCGGTGCGAGCACGAGTCCGAACACGAGCAGTGCGAGCCCGCGTGCGGATACGCGAGGTCGGCGGCGGCAGCGCGGCGGTGGCGGAGCGGGCGGCATGGATCGTCCTCCTCGGGCGCGCCACGAGTGGCGAACGGGCGCTGCCCACCGTATCGCAACCGCGCGCCGCACGCCAAGGGGCGCGCTGCGCCGAGCGTCGCTCACAGCACGTCGAGTTCGACCTCGAGCTGCAGCCGCACCCCGTGCGTCTCGATCGCATACTGCAGCACGTCGCCGTGCCGCAGTC
>RFJN01000239.1 GCA_003694875.1 Planctomycetota bacterium
CGCGGTACCCGCCTGAGCGGCGCCCCGCCCGCCGCCTCCGAGCCGAGACGGTCACGCGAACGGCGAGCGCCGACGACGAAGAAGGGGCGAGCGCTCGACCGGAGCGCTCGCCCCCTCGGGCGTCTGGCGTCGGATCGAGACCGCCCGTCAGCCGTGGACGCGGCGCAGCCGCAGCCCCACGAGGGCGGCCGCGACGAGCAGCCACACGATCCCGCCGCTCGCCGGCTGCTCGGGCGACAGCGCGCAACCACCGCCCCCGCCGCTGCGGGCCCGCGTGATCCCGCTCGCGCCGCCGCCTCCCGTCACGGCGCCGCCACCGGAGCCCTGGGTCGCGATCTCGATCCTGCTCGCCGAGACCGCACTCTGGTTCGAGGGATCGGTATCGCCCGTGAGCGCCGGAACCAGCACGCCCACGTAGTAGCGACCCGCCGCGATCCCCGACGGCACGGTGACGGTCTGCACGAAGCGCTCGGTCGCTCCCGCCGCGACGGTGCCGCTCGAGACGGACTCGAAGGCACGCACGTCGCTCGAGGGATCGATCGTGGTATCGGTCGAGAGGTAGACCGCGTACACGTACAGCGGCGAGGCGTTCGCTCCGAGGTTGCGCACCTCGATCTCGACGTCGATCGTGTCGCCGGGCGCAAGCACGGCGTTGCCCGTCACGTTGACCGCGACCTGACCGGCCGCGAGATCGAAGCCGCTGCCGGTACCGCCGCCGCTGCCCGATCCGGCCCAGTCGAGCCGCACCACGCCGGGGCCGGGGGGCGGGCCGGCGTCGGCCCACACGACGATCGCCCACACGCCGGCGGTCGCGAAGTCGACCTGCTGCGCCGCGGGCCCGACCGCGAACGTGGCGGTCGCGGCGGTGCGGTCGAACCAGAACGCGCCCGGGGCGGGCGGGAAGACCGCCCAGCCGAGCCCCTGCGGCCCGTCGAGCACCACGTTGTGCACCCCGGGCTGCTGCACGTCCACCTCGAACACGAGCGCCACGTCGCCCGCGGCCCAGTTCGCCTGCGCGGACTGGCCGAGGCTGGTCGCATGCAGGTCGGCGTGCTCGACGCGCGCCGAGCCGGCGCCACTGTAGCGCAGCGCATCGCCGCTCGAGACGGCGATCGCGCCCGCGTGCCCGTCCGCGAGCACGAAGTCGGTCGTGGGCGGCAGTTCCGCCGAGTACCCGTTGCCGACCTCGACGTCCCAGTCCTCGGTGGCCACGTCGGCGGCGACCGCCACGACGTTCCAGCGGCCGGCCTGCGGCTGCAGGGTGAAGGAACGCGAGGCCTGCACGACCGCCGGCTGCCCGAGCGTGAGCGCGAGCGTGGCGGGCGGCGGGTTGCCCACCGTCACCTCGGGCTGTGCGGTGGCGAGCACGTTGTCGTTCGTGTTGCTCTCGCCCGCGAGCGTCTCGAGCCACAGGATCACGTGGTAGGTGCCGGGGGCGATGTTCGCCGGCAGCCGCACGAGGTCGGTGGACCGCAGCGAGCCCGGCGCCTGCGTCTGGCTGCCCGCGAGTACCTCGATGTCGGTGCCCGGATCGAGCTGCGCGTCGGTGGAGAGATAGAGCTTGAGCGCGAAGCGGCGGCTCTGCGTGCCGGTGACCACCGTCGTGCGATCGACCGAGAACGTGCCGCCCGGCTGCACGCTCACCGGCGGCTGGCCCTGCACCGTGACCGCGCGCGCCTCGATGTTGAAGCCGGCCGGCGGCGCGTTGACCACCACATCCGCCGCCGCACTGGCCACGACATTGTCGTTGGTCTGCGACTCGCCGGGGATCGGATCGACCGACAGGATCAGGTAGTAGCGGCCGGCCGCGGTCGAGGCGGGCACGGCGAGCGCGTCGGTGGCCGCCCCGCTCGGCTGGCTGCTCTGCCCGCTGCCCACGAGCACGTCCTGGCGCGGATCGAGCGTGCGGTCGGCCGACAGGTAGTAGCGATAGGTGTAACTGCCGTTGCCGGGCAACCGTCCGCTGACCTGGACGGTGCGCTGCGCGGTGAACGCGCCGCCGGGTGCGAGCGTCACGGGGCCGCCGGCGACCGAGACCGCGGCCGCGGCCACGTTGAACACCGGCTGCGGCTGCTGCACGCGTACCTGGTGGCCCGCGTCCTCGCCGCGCACGTTGTTGTTCGGGTTCTGCTCGCCGGGGATCGGATCGATCACGACGCCGACGTGGTAGTCGCCCGGGGCCACGGTGGCGGGCACGGTGAGACGCAGCTGCAGCGTGCCCGCCGCGGCCGGGCTGTAGTGGTAGATCTCGGTGTCGTTGGCGTCGAAGTTCGTGTCGGTAGACAGGTAGACGTGGTACGAGATCGCGCTGCCCTGCGGCAGGGTGCCGGTCACGTCGATCCGCCGGGTCACGTCGATCTGCCCGCCCGGCGCCACCGACACCGGGAAGCTCTGGCCGCCGAGCACCACCGACCCGACGGCGACATCGAAGCTCGGCGGCTGCTGCCGCTGTACGTCGATCCGGACCGTGCCGGCGGGGCCGGCCGCACTCCGATAGACCACGAACAGCCACCAGCCGGCGACGTTGAGATCGACGCTACGCGGGGTCGCACCGACCGGGAAGTCGTAGCGCGCCGCCGACAGCGTGCGCCAGTCCGGCCCCTGCCCCGGCGGCAGCAGCGCCCAGCGCAGCCCCGCCGGGCCGTCCACCACCACCCGGCGCGTGCCGGTGGTCTGCACGAGGTGGTCCCAGCCGTACGCGATATCACTCGCCGCCCACGCGCGGCTCGCCTGACCGGTCGCGCTCGGCACGACGCTCTGGTCGGTGTGCAGCAGCGTGGCGTCCGCGCTGCCGCTCGTTCGCCGCAGGGTACCGGAGGCGGGGCTCACGGCGCCGAGGTTGCCGTTGGCGAACAGCAGATCGGTCGCACCCGCGCCCCGCGCCGAGCGCACCCCGCCGATCTCGAGCTCCCACGCCGCGCTCGAGCGTGCCGCCACGACGTTCCAGTAGCCCGTCCTGGGGGTGAAGGTGAAGTCGGTCGGACTGCTCGTCGCCACTGCGGCCACCCCCTGGGTGAGCGCGATCTGCGCGTTGGCGCCGGTCACCACGACCCTGTGCCCGGCCACCGCGTCGTAGGTGGTGTTGTTCGAGGTCGACGCCTCGCCGGCCACCGTCTTGACGAGCAACCCCACGTAGTAGGTCCCCGGGGGGATGCCCGGCGGAACGGTCGCGCTCAGCGACAGCCGCCCCGCACCGGCGTTCTGGTAGCTGTACGCTTCCCAGTCGTACTGCGTGATCAGCGTGTTGGACGACAGGTAGATCGCGTAGTCGATCTGGGTGCCCGGGGGCTGGGAGCCCTGCCGGGTGATCTCGCGGGTGAACGAGAAGCGATCGCCGGGCCGCAGCGTGACGGGGTAGCTCGAGGCATCGAGGCTCACGCTCGTGGCGATCAGGTCGAACCCGCCCTGCTGCGCACCACCCCAGCGGAAGGTCACGGTGCCCGAGGCGCCGGGGCCGCCGTCCTTGACGAGCACCACCGCCCAGAACCCGCTCTCGTTGAGCTGCAGGGTGTGCGAACGCCCGTCGGCGTCGAACACGTAGTCGGCCGCCGACACGCTCTTCCAGGACGCGTCGGTGCCGGGACGGAACACCGCCCAGCGCATGCCGGCGGGCGCGTCCACCGCGAGGTCGTGGCTGCCGGTGCGACCGCTCGACACGTACAGCTCCCACAGGTGGATCACGTGCGAGGCGGTCCAGGTGTAGCTCGTGTCGGTGCCGAGCGAGAGCGAGTCGATGCCGGCCTGCTCGACGGTGGCGCTGCCGGTGCTGCTTCCGAAGCGGCTCACCGAGCCGGTCACCGGGCTGATCGTGCCCTTGTTGCCGTTGGCCACGAGGAAGTCGGCGTCCGGGGGCCACGCCCAGCTCGATGCGGCGCCGATGTCGAGATCCCAGTCCGCGTTCGCGCTCGAGACCGCGACCGCGTTCCAGTACACCGCCCGCGGGCTCACGGTGATCGCGGTGGGATCGGTGTTGACGACGACCGGCACGTTGCGGCTCAGCACCGGGTCGATCACGACCGGGTAGCGGCGCGCGGGCTCGGCCAGCCAGCGCGCGGGGATCCCGATCCGCCACACCAGCGCGCCGTCGCGCTGCAGCAGCAGCTCGGCGAAGACGGGAGCGAGGCCATCCGCATCCGCCTTGCCCCGCCCCTTCTCGTAGACGACCGGCGCACCGAGCACGAGCTGTTCGCGTC
>RFJN01000240.1 GCA_003694875.1 Planctomycetota bacterium
AACGCCTTGTGGAGCGATTCGCTCGGCTGCACCGTCGCCTCCCGGGACCTAGCCCATCTTCAGAACGCCCTGCAGCTGCACGATCCCGCCCTTGAGCTGCGTCATCGCGCCGCCGCCGATCGCGGTCTGCGCCGTGCCGGCGAAGCTGCCGATCGGGCCCGAGACGTCGACCTTCGCCGTGGCGGCCATCTTGATCTGCGCCGCCTCGAGAGCGAGCGTCGCCTTGCCGGCGATCTTCACCTGCGCCGCCTGCAGCTCCGCACTCGCCCCGCCGTCGAGGGTGAGCTTCGAGCCCTTGAGCAGCACCTTGCTGCCCGCCTCGAGCGTGAGTCCCGCCGCGCTCTGGATCGTGCTGTCGCCGCTCGCGTCGAGCTTCAGCGTCCCGTCGCTATGCTGCACGATCTTCTTCGCCGCGCGGCAGTCGATCGTGTCGGCCTGCAGGCGAAAGGTCCCGCACTGGATCTCGACGGTGTCGGGCCCCTGCACGATCGTGCTCGTCTTCTCGCCGTCGCTGACCTCGGTGTAGATTCGCTCGCCGTCGAGCTGCAGCTGCTGCGACCGCTTGCCGTCGGCGTCCTCGACGAGCACGCGGATGCCGTCGCCGGGGGTGCGGCGCAGCTCGATGCGGCACAGCAGCTTGCCCATGTCAGGATCCGTCCCCGCTCGCCTCGATGATCACCGCCTCCGGCTCGAGCCGCACCCGCGCGCGGTCGTCCTCCTTGCGCCGGTCGAGCTCCCACACCGGCTGCCCCTGCTCGTAGCGGTGCGAGATCACGGTGCGGTCGCGCTCGGTCTTGCCGAACACGATCTGGTTGCCCTGCGTGTCGCGCGGGGGCCGCGCGCCGGTGCGCCACTCGAGGTGGCGCACGATCTCGGCCCGGTCGTGGCCGAGCGCGACGAGCACGCGGCGATCCCGCACCGGCGGCACGAAGAAGTGGCCCGGCAGGAAGTCGGGAGCGAACGGAACGGGCACGATCTTGTCATCCCAGGCCGGCAGCCGCACGCACAGCGACTCGAGGTGGCTGCGTTCGTCGCGCCGGATCTCGAATGTCTCCTCTTCCTTCTCCCCCACCTCGCTGACGATCCGCCCCTCGACGAGCGTCCTCGCGGGCGGCCGCCGGTGGGGCGCGACGACGGGCCGGTCGCAGGGCAGCTGCTCGGCGAGAACGCGCATGCGCACGAGGAACCCGCCCTCGGCCGCCCACGCCCCGGCGTGCGCCTCCTCGCTCATGGCCTCGGCGTCGAAGAGCACGCGACGCACGCGGAAGCGCTCGCGCCGGAACACGAGCTCGCGGCTCCAGCCGTCGCGCTCCTCGAGCCGCATCCCCGTCCCGGGCGCAAGCGCCACCGGCGGCAGCGCGTCGAAGACGAGATCGAGAAGTGGCGCGGGGATCTCGGTGCGCGCGCGCTCGGCGCGCTCGAACCGCCAGCGCTCCTTGCTGTCGTTCGGGACCGGCTCGCGCACGAGCCGCTCGTCGACGAGCCCGCGCACCGGGTGCTCGGCCTCCTGCCGCTCGCGCTCGGGATCGCCCTGTTCGGGAGCGACCACGTTGCGCAGCGCGAGTGCGGCGTGTTCGGCCTCGGGCAGCGCGAGTTCGAAGCGGTGCACGAGCCCACGGTCGAAGGCGACGAAACGCGCCGGCTGCTGCGCCTTGTCCTCGAGGCGGTAGCGCGCGGTGTCCGGCTCGCACAGCCAGCGCCCGCCGGTGCGCGCGATCTCGGCCATGACCCAGTCGTAGAAGCTCACCCGCTCGGGGCCCGTCCCGAGCCCGGTGAACAGGAACGTGCGCTTGCGCCTGGCCGCGGGGTGGGTGCACTCGAGGCGCAAGCGCTTGTCGTGCTGGGTCTCGAGCAGCTGCGCGAAGCTCGTGTCGAGCTGCAGCTCGGCGGGAAAGTGCCGGCGCCAGAGCCAGGCGGCCGGGTCGACGAAGCGGAAGCCGAAGCGGCGAAACCGCACCGGTCGCCCCTCGACGCCCGGGTCATCGACCGCCGAGAGCCAGCGTTCGGAGATCCGCGCGTCGAACGACAGCGCTTCGGGCTCGCTGCGGTCCGGCGGCTCGTCGGCGGTGCGCACCGACAGCGTGACGTCGATCGGCTCGTGGCCGGTCCACGCCGCGAGCAGCGCCTTCGCCGTCTCGCGCGAGCGCTGGCTGCGGCCGCGCTCGTACGAGAGCGTGAACACGCACCGCCCCTCGAAGCCCCACGGCTCGAGCGTGAACCCGAGCGCCTTGATCTGCCCGCCCGGTACCTCGTGGCGCTTGCCCCCCACCGTAAACGCGAGTTCGAGATCGAGCCGCGCGTCGAAGCGGTGGCTCGGAAGGGGGCGCGGTTCGCGCGGTTCGTGCGTGTGCATCAGCCCGGCTCCACGGCGAGTTGCTGGCGCGCGGTGTCGATCAGGATGTAGATCGGTCGTTCGGGCACGGGGGCGTCCGCGCTCGACTCGTCGCCGGCCGGCGCCGGCTCCGGCGGCGATCCGGTCTCGAGGCGACAGCGCAGCTCGAGCCGGATCTTCGCGAGTGACGGCGAGGCGACCTCGCGGATCCGCTCGAGCCGCACCCGCGGCTCGTAGCGCTCGATGCTGTGGCGGATCTCGTCGATCACCGTGGCGATGATCTTC
>RFJN01000241.1 GCA_003694875.1 Planctomycetota bacterium
AGCGCGCGTTCGAGCAGCGCGATGACCTCCTCGTCCGAGAGCGGATCGAGCACGAGCACGCGCGCGCGCGAGCGCAGCGCCGGAATCACCTCGAAGCTCGGGTTCTCGGTCGTGGCGCCCACGAGCACGAGGGCGCCCGACTCGACCGGCGGCAGCAGCGCGTCCTGCTGCGAGCGGCTGAAGCGGTGGATCTCGTCGAGAAACAGCAGCGTGCGCGCTCCGCCGGAGGCGATGCGTTGGGCCGCCGCGTTCGCGAGTTCCCGCACCGCGCGCACCCCGCTCGAGGTGGCGCTCAGACTCTCGTAGCGCAGCCCCGCCTCGCGCGCGAGCAGCCGCGCGATCGTGGTCTTGCCGCAGCCGGGCGGGCCCCACAGGATCATGGACGGCAGCAGCCCGGTGCGCAGCGCCTCGCGCAGCATGCCGCCCGGCGCGAGCAGCCGCCGCTGTCCCACGACCTCGTCGAGACAGCGCGGACGCATGCGTTCGGCGAGCGGCGCCGCCGCGCGTGCGAACCGGTCCCGGAGCGCGTCGAACAGTTGTGCCACCTCGGCTCCCGACTCGTCGGGCCCGCGTCTCAGCGGCCGTGGCCTGTGCCGGCCGTGCCGAAGACGCGGGCGAAGTTGCCCCACAGGATCTTTTGGAGCACGGGGCCGCGCAAGCCCGAGGCCTCGAGCGCGGAGACGAGCGCACCGTAGCGACCCGGGTGCTCGAGCCCCTGCGGTCCGTCGGGGATCCCGTCGAAGTCGCTGCCGATCCCCACCGCGTCCTCGCCCGCGCGCTCGAGCAGCGCGTGCACGTGGGCGACGACATCGTCGATCGTGGCGCGCGCACCGTCGGCGACGAGGAACGCGCTGAAGAGGTTGACCCCGATCACTCCGCCGGTCTCCGCGATGGCGCGGATCTGCTCGTCGCGCAGGTTGCGGGGGTGCTCGCACAGCGCACGCGCGTTCGAGTGCGAGGCGATCACCGGCGCGCGCGCGCGCTCGAGCACGTCCCAGAATCCCGATTCGCTCAGGTGCGAGACGTCGACGAGCATGCCGAGCCGCTGCATCTCGTCGACCACCTCGCGGCCGAAGCGCGTCAGCCCCCCGCCGGTCTCCTCCTCACCGCACCCGTCGGCGATCGCGTTGCGACCGTTCCACACGAGCCCCATCGCCCGCACCCCGAGCCGCCGCCAGGTGCGCAGGAGTTCGATGTGCTCGAGACACGCCACCCCGTTCTCGATGCTCAACACGAGCGCGATCGCCCCGCCGTCGACGATGTCGGCGACCCGGCGGCCGGGCGTCGCCACGCGCACGCGGCCAGCGCTCTCGCGCTCGAGCCGGTGCGCGATGTCGATCATGCGCGCGGTGCGCACCACCGGGTGCTCGCCGCGTCCGTCGCGCGTGAACAGCGCGCACACGAGCGCGCCCACCCCGCCGGCTTCGAGTCGCTCGAGCGTGCAGTGCAGCCCGTCCTCGGGCGCGTCGCCCTGCGGCTGTGCGGACAGGAAGGCCTCGAGCGGTCGGTCGAGCAGCCGCGACAGCACGTCGCTGTGGCAGTCCCAGATCCTCACCCCGTTCCCTCCGGAGCGTTCGCCTGCGGCGTCGCGCGCTCTCCGATCCCGAAGGCGCGTTCGGCGATCTGCACCGCGTTGAGGGCCGCGCCCTTGCGCAGCTGATCCCCCACCACCCACAGCGCGAGCCCGCGCGGGTGCGAGCGGTCGGCGCGGATCCGGCCCACCGCCACGTGGTCGCGGCCCGAGACGTCGAGCGGGGTGGGATACCGGCCAAGCTCGGGATCGTCGATGACCTCGAGCCCGGGAGCCTGCTCGAGCAGCGCGCGGGCCCGCTCGGGCAACAGCGGTCGTTCGAACTCGAGCTGCAGGGCGACCGCGTGCGCGCGCGGCACCGGCACGCGCACGCAGGTGCTCGAGACCCGCAGCGCGGGGCAGCCGAGGATCCGGCGGCTCTCGCGCTCGATCTTGAGTTCCTCGCGCGTGTAGCCCCCCGGCTCGAAGCGGTCGATGTGCGGGATCACGTTGTGCGCGAGCGGCCGGGGCAGCACTTCCGGCGGCGGCGGCTGTTCGCCGGCGGCGAGCGCGCGCTGCTGCCGCTCGAGCTCCTCGAGCGCCCGCGCCCCGGCGCCGGAGGCCGCCTGGTAGCTCGCGCACACGAGCCGCTCGAGTCCGGCCTCCCGGTGCAGCGGCGCCACCGCGAGCAGCGCGATGATCGTGGTGCAGTTGGGGTTGGCGACGAGACCGGTGTGGGCCGCGAGTGCGTCCGGATTGACCTCCGGCACCACGAGCGGGACGTCCTCGTCCATGCGAAACGCGCTCGAGTTGTCCACGACGAGCCCCACACGCCCGCGCAGCGCCGGGGCGAGCCGGCGCGCGAGTGTGGATCCGGCGCTCGTGAGCACGAGATCGAGACCGGCGAGCGCGTCGGGATCGAGCGGCTGCACCGCGACGGTGCGCTCGCCGAAGGGGAGGTGGCGCCCGGCCGAGCGGGGCGAGGCAAACAGGCGCAGCTCGCGCACGGGGAAGCGACGCTCGTGCAGCACCCGGAGCAGCTCGCGCCCGACCGCTCCCGTGGCGCCGACGATCCCCACCCGCATGCGTCGCTCTCCCCGGCCCCTTCGCGCCCGTGCGGCCGTATCGTAGGCGGCGGCGCGAAGGCGCGTCAACGCGGCGGGCCGCCGGTGCGCAGCGCGGCGAGCAGCGCGAGGGCGACCGCGTCGGCGCGCGGTCCCGCGCTGCTGTTCGCCACGACCGCGATCTCAACCGACGGTCCGATCGCGGCGAACGCACTCGCGCCGGGACCGGTGCCGCTGTGGCCCACAAGCGGTGCGAAGGGGCCCGCCTGCTCGCACAGCAGCCCGAGACCGCAGGCGGGCCGCCCGAAGGCGACGGGCAGGCGCGGGACGGCCCGCCAGGCGGTCATGGCCGCACGCGCCCGCGGGCCGAGCAGCGATCCCGCCACGATCCCGTGCATCAGCCGGGCGAGTTCGGCCGCGGTCGAGGCGAACAGCCCCAGACCGAAGGCGCCGGGATCGAGGGTGGTGCGCACGTCGATCCAGCCGCCCTCCGGATCGCGCTGCCAGGCCGGCGCGAGCTGCAGCAGCGCCGAGGGGTGGGTGAGCACCCGGCTCGTGCGCAGCCCCGCCGGGCGCAGCACGAGCTGTTCGAGCGCCCGATCGATCGCGAGGCCGGTACAGCGCTCGACGAGCACGGCGAGCAGGGCGTAGCCGAGATTCGAGTAGCGCCAGCCCGAACCGGGCGGCTCGAGCCGTCCCCGGCGCAGCGACGCGAGCAGCAGCGCGCCGAGTTCGCCCGGTGCCCGCCGGCGGTGGTCATCGTCCGCAGCGAGCGCGAGTTCCCCGCCGGCGGGCAGACCCGCGGTGTGGCCGAGCACGTGGCGGATCGTGAGATCGCGGCGTTGCAGCGCGCGCGGCAGCTCGGGCAGCTCGCGTGCGAGCGGATCGTCGAGCGCCAGTCGGCCGCGCTCGACGAGGCGCAGCACGGCGGCGGCGAGCGCGGGCTTGTCGAGGCTGAAGACCGGGGTGGGGCGATCGGGGTCGAACGCGGCCTCGCCGCCCGGTGCGCGCCGCCCCGCAGCCACGTGCACCGCCGAGCCGGCTCGCCCCGCGCGCACCCACGCCGCGAGCCCGACGGCCCCGTCTCGCGCCGCGGCGCGTTCGAGCACGGCCCGCACGCGCTGCTCGAGCGGCACCGAGGTACTCACCGAGCCCCGCTCCCCGCACCGCAGCGCCGGTATCGACCCGCACCCGCGGCCTCGATCGCCCCGGCGAGTTCGAGCTCGGTGATCGCGCCGAGCGCCTGCGAGACGGCGAGCCCGCTGCGCGCGACGATCGTGTCGAGATCGAGTTCGCCCTCCGCGAGGGACGCGAGCACGCGCCCGCGGACCTCGCCCGGCTCGCCGAGCGCCTTCGCGAGACGGTTGTCGGATGCACTCGCCGCGTCCGCACCGTTCGTGCCCGGCACGGCACTCGCCCCCTCGCCGCGGTCCTCGCCGCGACCGCCCGCGGTGTGGGTCACCCGCCAGCCCACGGCGTCGAGCAGGCTGTGGGCGCCGAGCGCGGGCGCCGCCCCCTGTTCGAGCAGCGCCAGGGTGCCCACCGCGGTCTCGTCCCCCACCCGCCCCGGCACCGCCAGGACCTCGCGGTCCTGCTCGAGCGCCCAGCGGGCGGTGATCAGCGAGCCGGAGCGCTCGCGCGCCTCGACGACGCAGACCGCCGCGGCGAGGCCGCTGACGATGCGGTTGCGACGGGGAAACTGGTAGGGGGCGGCGCGGGTGCCGAGCGGCAGTTCGCTGACGAGCGCGCCGTGTGCCGCGATCTGCTCGGCGAGCCGCGCATGCCGCCGGGGATAGACGCGATCGAGGCCGCACGGCAGCACCGCGACGGTCCGGCCGCCCGCCTCGAGCGCCGCCTCGTGGGCGAGACCGTCGATCCCGAGCGCGAGACCACTCACGACACACACACCCGCGCGGGCGAGATCGGCGCCGATGCGGCGCGCCATGGCGCGGCCGTAGCCGCTCGCGCGCCGCGAGCCGACGACGGCGATCCGGGCGGCGTCCGGAACGAGGGCGCCGCGGACGTACAGCACAAGCGGCGGATCGGGAATCGCAGCGAGTGCAGGCGGATAGTCCGCGTCACCGAGGGGAAGCAGGCGCACGCCACGTTCGCGGGCTCGCTCGATCTCCCGCAGGGCGTGCTCGCGCGAGGAGGTCGCGATCCGTGCGGCGAGCGGGACGCGCAGTCCGGCGCGGGCCTGCAGCGTCCCCGACGGCGCCGCCAGCGCCGCCTCGAGCGATCCGAACGCACGCACGAGCCGTTCGAGAAAGCGCGCCCCGAAGCCCCCGGCGAGCTGCAGACGCACGAGATCGCACAACGCGACGCGCGCCGCCATTTCGACCGGATCCACCGTCGACATGCGGGCTCCCCCACCGTGGCCCGGCGCTCGCCCCGCCCACCACCGGACAGCACCCTAACAGAGCCCCCCGACGGGCTGCGAACCGTAGGAACGGCGCAACGTCGACAGAGAAACGGAGCAGGTACGCAGCAAGCCTGGCGACGCGCCTCTCGATATTCCCAATTCCTCCTGCATTGCCTTTTTGTTCAAAATTCTGTGAATCACCCAGAACCCACGATCCCATTCCTTGGCGTTCTGCGGCCGTCTCCCTATTGCGTTCGCACCATGCCCAGCGCGGACGGGTGTTGCCGGACATGCGTCCGCGCACCATACTCGGGCCGACGTTGGACGCTGCGGGATTGTGCCGCTCCCCGGCATCGGCAAGCCGCCGCCTGGGAGCGCACGTGGCGAGGGGACTGTCAGGAACGCACCATGGACGAGACAAGGCCAGGAAACCGCACGTCGGGAGTGCTGGCAGGGTTCGGCCCGGGAGCCGACCGGTCGGATCGCTCCGAGAAGGTCGGCGTGTACACGCGCCTGTCCATCTCGGGCGTGCTCGCGCTTGCCGCGAGCTTGCTGTCGGTACTGCCGCTCACCGGCCCCGCCCGGGCGGCGACGCTCTCGGTTTCGAGCGGCACGACGACGATCGACACCGACACGAGCTACACCGATATCAACGTGTACGGTGGGACGCTCACCGGCGCGGGCAACCTCACCGCGACGAACAGCTTCACGTGGAGCGGCGGCACCATCACGGGCACGAACGCGGGTGTGCAACTCGTCAACCAGGGCAGCGGCACACTCAGCGGTTCGGGCTACCGCTACCTCGGCAACCGCACGCTGGTCAACGCCTCCGGCGCGACGCTGACGTGGCAGAACGCGGGTCGTCTGTACTACAGCGACCCCAACGCGGCGATCGTCAACCAGGGGACGATCGATCTGGCCAACACGTCCACGAGTTATGTCTCCCGCAGCGGCGCGGGCGCCCTCACACTCGACAACGCCGGCACGATCAACCGGTCGGGATCGAATTCCTACATGTATCTCGGCAGCGGGGGCCTTACCCTCAACAACACCGGCACGATCAACGTGCAGCAGGGCGGTCTCGCGATCGCGGGAGACGTCAACGACACGGGCACCACCACCGTCGCCTCCGGCGCCGGTCTCACCTACAACAGCGGAACGATCGACCTCAGCGGCGCCACCGTCACCGGCGGCGGCAACGTGTACTTCTATTCCGGCGCCAACGCGACCCTGGGTGCCGGCTACGCCACCACGGGAACGACCTACAACTACGGCACCATCGCCCTCGACGGAGGGAGCGCCACCACCTTCTACAACTACGGCGGTACAGCCACCGTCGGCGCCACGAGCACCTTCAGTGCCACCACGACCAACGTCAACGGCGGCACGCTCGTCGTCCAGAACGGCAGTGCCAACCTCGGCACCGTGAACGTGAACGGCGGCGTCCTGCAACTCGACGGCGGCACCCATGCCCAGTCCGTCACGCTCAAGGGCGGCACGCTGCAGGGCGCGAGCCACACCCTGACCCAGGCCTTCGACTGGCAGTCCGGCACGCTCGCCGGCACTGCCGGCGCCGGCCAGAGCACCACGCTCGCCGCCGGCGG
>RFJN01000242.1 GCA_003694875.1 Planctomycetota bacterium
AAGGGGCTCGCGGCCGCGTTCGTCGCCTTCTGCCTGAGCGACGACGGGCAGCGCATCGCCCTCGAGAGCGGCTACGTCCCGCTGCGCGATGTCCCGGCGCACTGACGGCGGCCCGCGGCGGCGACTCGCCGAGGGGGGGATCCGTGCGCTGCTGCTCGTTCTCGCGAGCACGGCGACGCTCGTGGTCGTGCTGATCTTCCTCTTTCTCGCGAGGGAGGGGCTGCCCGCGCTCGAGCGGCTGTCGCCGGAGCAGCTGCTCTCGCGCCGCTGGCAGCCCACGAGCGAGAGCGCGCCCTCGTTCGGTCTGCTGCCGCTGCTCGCGGGCAGCGGGCTGGTAACCGCGCTCGCCACCCTGATCGCGCTGCCGTTCGGGGTGGGTGGCGCGGTCTACCTCGCCTCGTTCGCGCGAGCCCGCGAGCGCGAGATCCTCAAGCCCGTGATCGAGCTGGTGGCGGCGGTCCCGTCGGTCGTGCTGGGGTTCTTCGGGATCGTGACCGTGGGGCCGGCGCTCAAGCAGCTTCTGGGCCTGCAAACGAGCCTCAACGCGCTCACCGGCGCGTGCGTGCTCGCGTTCATGGCCATCCCCACGATCCTCACGATCGCCGAGGACGCGCTGCGCGCGGTGCCGCGCGCGCACCGCGAGGCGGCGCTCGCGCTCGGCGCGAGTCCCTGGCAGGCGAGCTGGAGTGTGGTGGTCCCGGCCGCGCTGCCGGGGATCGGCGCGGCGGTCATGCTCGGGATCGGACGGGTGATCGGCGAGACGATGGCCGTGATGATGTGCACCGGCAACGCGGCGATCATCACGTGCGATCCGACCGAGTCGGTGCGCACCATGACGGCGACGATCGCGGCCGAGATGGGCGAGGTGGTCTACGGGGGGCTGCACTACCGGGTGCTGTTCCTGATCGGGCTGCTGTTGCTGTCGATCACGCTGGTGGTGAATCTGCTCGCGCAGCGCTGGGTGCGAGCGAGCGTGGGGGGGCGCGGGTCGTGACCCACCGACCGTGGGAACGTGCGGGGACGTGGCTGCTGCGGGCGCTGACCTACGCCATGGCGGCCGGGGTCGTGTACGTGCTGGGCGAGATCGTGGTGCGCGGACTGCCGGTGATCGACCTCGAGTTCCTCACCGCCGCGCCGCGCGAGGGCGGGCTCGCCGGCGGCATCTTCCCCGCGATCGTGGGCACGCTGTGGCTGGTGGTCGGCACCGCGCTCGTCTCCCTGCCCCTGGGCATGGGGGCGGCGATCTATTTCTCGGAGTACGCGCGCGACAGCCGCTGGAGCCGCTGGCTGCGCACCGGCGTGATCACCCTCGCGGGTATCCCGTCGATCGTGTTCGGTCTGTTCGGGCTCGGTCTCTTCGTGATCTTCCTGGGCTTCGGCGCGTCGGTGCTCGCCGGCTCGCTCACGCTCGCGTTCATGATCCTGCCGGTGATCATCGTGGCGAGCGAGGAGGCGCTGCGCACGGTGCCGCAGGCCTACCGGGAGGCGAGCCTCGCGCTCGGCGCGACGCGCTGGCAGACGATCCGGCACGCGGTGCTGCCGTACGCGCTGCCGGGCATGCTGACCGGCTCGATCCTCGGGATCGGACGCGCGGCGGGCGAGACGGCGCCGATCCTGTTCACCGTGGCGGCGTTCTACCTTCCCGATCTGCCGTCGTCGGTCTTCGACCAGGTCATGGCGCTGCCCTACCACCTGTTCATCCTCGCGACCCAGCACCCCGATCCGGCCGCACGCCCCATGCAGTACGGCACCGCGCTCGTGCTCGTGGCGCTGGTGCTCGGTGTCAACGCGGTGGCGATCGTGGCGCGCGCCCGCTTCCGTCGGAGGTACCGCTCGTGACGCAACCGCAACGCGACGAATCCGCCGCCGCGCGGCGGGGCGAGCCGCAGGCGCAGCAACCGACCGCGCCCCCGCGCACCAAGATCGAGGTCGAGAGGCTGTCGTTCTGGTACGGCGACAAGCAGGTGCTGCACGAGATCGATCTGCGCATCCCGGAACGCGGGGTCACGGCACTGATCGGACCGTCCGGCTGCGGCAAGTCGACGTTCCTGCGCACGCTCAACCGCATGAACGAGATCATCGAGGGCACGCGCCACAGCGGCAGCGTGCGGCTCGACGGACAGGAGATCTACGACCGCTCGGTGGACGTGGTGGCGCTGCGCAAGCGCGTCGGCATGGTGTTCCAGCGGCCGAACCCGTTTCCGAAGTCGATCTTCGACAACGTCGCCTACGGCCCGCGCATCCACGGCGAGCGCAACCGGCGGCGGCTCGCGGAGATCGTCGAACGCTCGCTGCGGCGGGCCGCGCTGTGGGACGAGGTGAAGGACAGGCTCGGGGACTCGGCGCTCGCGCTCTCGGGCGGCCAGCAGCAGCGGCTGTGCATCGCGCGCGCGCTCGCGACCGAGCCCGAGGTGCTGCTCATGGACGAGCCGGCCTCGGCGCTCGACCCGAAGGCGACGGGCGCGATCGAGGACCTGATCTACGAGCTGCGCAGCGGCTACACGATCCTGATCGTCACCCACAACATGCAGCAGGCCGCGCGCGTCTCGGAGCGCACGGCGTTCTTCTACGAGGGGCGGCTGATCGAATACGGACCGACCGAGCAGATCTTCACCCGCCCGCGAGAGCAGCGTACCGAGGACTACGTGACGGGGCGGTTCGGCTGAGCGGCGAGGCGGAGAAACGGACATGTCGAAGCACCTGCAGCGCGATCTCGAACGGCTCAACGAGCGCATTCTCACCCTCGGCGCGAAGGTGGAGGAGGCGGCGAACAAGGCGATCACGGCGTTGCTCGCGCGACGACGCGATCTGGCAGACGAGGTGTGCGCGGGTGACGAGGCCATCGACGAGGGCGAGGTCGAGATCGAGCTCGAGTGCCTCAAGATCCTGGCGCTGCACCAGCCGGTGGCGCAGGATCTGCGCTACATCGTGAGTGTGCTCAAGGTGAACAACGACCTCGAGCGCATAGGCGATCTGGCCGTGAACCTCGCCGAGCGGGCGCTGCTTCTGCTCGAGTACGAGCCGATCCGCGTGCCGGTCGACCTGCCGCGCATGGCCGACGACGTGCGAACCATGATCCACACCGCGCTCGAGTCGCTCGTGCAGCGCGACGCCCGGCAGGCGCGGGAGGTGCTCGCCATGGACGACCGGGTCGACGAGACGCACACGCACATGTTCGAGGCGGTGGAGCAGCTGATCCGCGAGGACGTCGACCGGATCCGGCCGGCGATCGCGACCCTCAGCGCCTCGCGTTACCTCGAGCGCATGGCCGATCTCGCGACCAATGTCGCCGAGGACGTGGTGTTCCTCGTCGAGGGCGAGGTGATCCGGCACGCGACGGTGCCGGTGGACGAGGACGCGGCCACGGCGGAGGACGCGACAGCGTAGCGGCGCCCCGGGTCCCGGCGCCCGGTGCAAGGAACAATCGCCAGCGTCGTTGGTGCGACGGCGAGACGCCGTCGCTCCGACAACTATGTGGCGCCTCGAGCACCCGAGTCCGCCCGCCGCATGTCGCCTCCTCGAGAAGGCTCCCTGTAGCAGTTGCCGCGTCGATCGGAGCGTACGTCCGCGTCGCGGGGTTTCCCCAACATCCCGCAGGGGCGGGGTTGATCCCCGCCCGCACCAACCGGGTTCGCGACAAGCCATTGCACCGCCCCGCACCGGCCCGGGCTCCCCGCCCAGGCCGTCCGGAACACCCCCCGGCTCACGCCCCGAGCGCCGCGGGGGCGATGCCGATCTCGCGCGCGAAGCGCTCGGGCTCGAGCACGCACGGCTCGGGCGGCACGGCGTCGAGCCGAAAGGCCGCGAGCAACGCCTCGGGGTGCTCGACCGCGTCGACGTCGATACCGAGCGAGCGCGCGAGCCAGCCGAGCAGCGCGGCGGGCCGCGCCCCGGCCGCGCGGATCGCGGCGATCCGCGTGTCGCCGTGGCGCTTGGCGAGCCGTCGGCCGTCGGGTCCGACCACGAGCGGGAGGTGGACGAAGGCGGGCGGCTCGTGGCCGAGCGCCCGGTAGAGAAGGATCTGGCGCGGGGTCGAGGGGAGCAGGTCGTCACCGCGCACGACCTCGGTCACGCCCATGGCGAGATCGTCCACCACGACCGCGAGCTGGTAGGCGTGGCTCGCGCCGTGGCGCGCGACGACGAAGTCGCCGATCCGGTGCGCGGGCGCGTCGAGCGGCGGTGCGAAGCGATCGCGCACCCGCACGTGCGCCTGCGGCGGGACACGGAAGCGGATCGCGGCGGCCCGTGGCCGCGCGGCGAGCTGCGCCGCATGCCAACCCGGAAAGCGATCGCGGCAGGTGCCGGGGTACAGCGGCCCGTCGAGCCCGTGCGGGGCGGAGGCGCTGCTCGTCACGTCGCGACGGGTGCAGCTGCACGCGTAGAGGTGTCCCCCGGCGGCAAGCCGTCCGAGCGCGCGCCGGTAGTGCGCGCTGCGCCGACTCTGGACGTAGGGGGCGTGCGGCCCGCCACGCTCCGGCCCCTCGTCCCAGTCGAGCCCGAGCCAGCGCAGGTCCTCGAGCAGCGCACGGCTCGCGCCGCGCTTGACCTTCGGGTGGTCGAGATCCTCGATCCGCAGCAGCAGCCGCCCGTCCTCCTGGCGCGCGCGCAGCCAGGCGACGAGAAAGGTGCGCACGTTGCCGACGTGCAGCGCCCCGGTCGGGCTCGGCGCGAGCCGTCCGACGTACGGGCGCCCACGGGGTTCGTGCGTACCGGGCAGCGCCGTCACCGGCGCACCGCGGCCCCGGATCGCCCCCCCGGCCCGAACCGGGTCCTCACGAGCCGGACGGCCACGTACCCGGCGGCACCATGATCACGCCGGAGTTCCAGGGGAACTCCGGCAGCGGGCGCTCCTCGATCGCGTCCGGGTTGTCGGGCATGGACGTCCAGTGGAACTCGTTGACGCGTCCGTTCTGGCCCACGAAGGTGTGCATGCCGCCCCGGGCGAGTCCGAAGAAGAACGGTACCTTCTTGAGCTTCTCGTAGCCGGAGGTGTCGAGCTTGGTGCCGGCGCCGGGGGTGGGCCGGTAGTCGGTCACGACGTCG